>JBCDDO010000043.1:0-11308 GCA_039180245.1 Pseudomonadota bacterium
AGCGCCGGCGCCGGCGCCGGCGGCGCGGGGGCGCGGGCACCGACGCGCGCGACGACGCCGCGCAAGCCGATGCTGGGCCAACGGATAGCGAAACAGCAGATACCGGGCCAACCGATGCGGGGCCGACCGGTGCGGGGCCAACCGACGCTGATGGCCCGACTGATGCGCTCGCGGGCGCTGACGACACTGGGTCGGATGATGCCGCAGAAACTGCCACCACGGCCGGGGTCGCCGAGACAGCCGATCTGGCCGCGGATGCCGCGACCGAAAAGCCGCGGCGCAGCCGGTCGCGGCGCAAGCGCGGCGAGCCGGCCAACGGTGCCAGCTCGGAACCCACGCCCTCCCCTCTGCGCGACCCGTTGGCGGTGATGGACGGCGCGGGCGCGGCCTCCGCGCCGCGAGAGATCGATGACACCAACCCGCTGGGCCCGATCGAGCAGTCAGCCGACAGCGCCGCAAGTGCCGCCGAGGTGACCGTGCCCGAAGGCGCGCCGGTCAAGACGGTCTCGGCCGATCCTGTACCCGCGGCAGCCGATGACGCGGCGCCCGCAGCGGAGGCAAAGCCGAAAAAGGTGCGTCGGCGCCGCAGCAAAAAGGCCGAGGCCGCAGCAGAGGCGCCAACGGACGCGACGGCCGAGGCCAGAACAGAACCCTCGGCCGAGCCCACCGCCGGCACAGCACCAGATCTGCCGCCCGAACCCGCCGGCGCAGCCGGTGACACTAAGGCTCTTGACGGCGCACCCAAAGACAGCCCATCGGAGGCGGCGCCCGCATCTGCTGCTGACGGTCAGGATCCGACCGCTTCGGATACCGACCCTGCCACGGAGAATGAAGCGAGCGCGGAGGAGGCCGACCCTGTTTCCAGCCCCGCGACCAGCCCGGCCGCTTCGGTTGGCTCGGCGTCGGCGGCCGATCTGACGGCCGATGAGCCGACGGCGCCGACGGCTGAGCCCGACCCGGTCGCCGCCGCCCCGGAGGCGATCCATGCCACGGTGGCGCCAGAGCTGGTCCAAGCGACCGCGCCGCAGCCCGATGCGCTGACGGCCGAGGCGCCCTCCGCCGCGGATGCAGAGAGCGAATCCGCGGTCGATGCCGCGCCAACGCCGCCCAAGCCAAAGCGCCGCGGCTGGTGGTCGCTGGGCAATCGCTGAGGCAGAGCCGCACTCAAGACCCGGTTCTCCTGGGGGCGCCGCAGATCGCGCTGCAGCGTCCCCATCGCGAGCCTCACCGGCGCGTCTTATAGGGGGCGACGCACCGAACACCGCCAAAGCCGAAGCTTCCGGACGAAGGAAATCGGCGATACGCCAAACGATTGGCGGCGACGTCGAGGATCCGAGACTAAGGTCACCAATATCATGCCCGGAGCGGACCCGACCCCATCGACTTGTCGGTTGAACGGGGCGGTCGACCAGCACTTGCGCTCACACCGGCACCGACTGCACGGGTAACGACTGCAAACGCAGCGACTGCGGCAGAAACTTTTGATCACACCAAAAGCCGCATATGGCGCATCACGCGTTGCAACGGCCTGTGCTGTCCCCAACAGCGAGGCCGTCAGTGCCAAAATAGGGAGCGTTACGCGCGCCGACCCTGGTCCCAGTTGCCAGGAGCACGCGTCTCGGACATCACATCATGATGGGTGAGAGAGCCGCTGCGGCTGCTCTCCGACCAGATCCAACTTTTCTGACTTTGATGTTTCGGACTTGCGACAAAAGGGGTCTCCGTGCGCACCTCCCCTCTCCCGTCGACCTGTCTGCGCTGCAAACCCGGCAACCGATCTACCCGGCTGAAATAGCCCGCCTTCCGGCATCGCCCTGGCGCCCCGGCCGGAATGAAGCGCGACCAAAGCGGGCCGCGGGGGCTCGATGCCCCCAAAGGTCCGCCCCCCCGGGCCGAAGGCCCGCTCCCGGCCCCGCACCGGGCCGCACGCCACCCGCCTCAGCGCTGCGCCATCCAGCGCCCGATCCGTGCCACGCCGTCGGCCATATCGGCGGTGGCGCCGGCAAAGGAAAACCGCAGAAAGCGCGCGCCCCGATGCGGGTCGAAATCGAGCCCCGGGGTCGCCGCCACCCCCGCCTCCGCCAGCATCGCCGCGGCAAAGGCCCGGCTGTCCTCGCTGATCCCCGTCAGATCGGCATAAAGGTAAAACGCCCCGTCGCAGGGCGCGAGGCGCGAGAACCCCGCCGCCTCCAGCCCGCCCACCAGCAGCGCACGGTTCTGGGCATAGCGGGCGACATGCCCCTCGCATTCGGCCATCCCCTCGAACGCGCCAAGTGCGGCCACCTGGGCGGCATGGGGCGGGCAGATGAACAGATTCTGGCCCAGCCGCTCGACCGGGCGGATCAGCTCTGCGGGCAGCACCATCCAGCCGACCCGCCAGCCGGTCATCGAGAAAAACTTCGAAAACGAATTGATCACCACCGCGCCGTCATCGACCTCCAGCGCCGTGACCGGCCGGCGCCCGTCGAACTGGATGCCATGATAGATCTCATCGGAGATCAGCACCGCACCGCGCGCCCGGCAGGCGTCGGCCAGCGCCCCCAGCGCCGCACGGTCGAGCATCGTGCTGGTCGGGTTGGAGGGCGACGCGACGAGCAGCCCCGAAAACCGCCGATCCGGCAGCAAATCCGGCATCGGCTGAAACCGCGTCTCGGGCCCGGTGTCGATCAGCTCCGGCACCAGATCGAGCGCCCGCAGGATGTTGCGATAGCTCGGATAGCCCGGATTGCCCAGCGCCACCCTCTCGCCCGCCTCAAACAGGGCCAGAAACGCCAGCACGAACCCGGCCGAGGAACCGGCGGTCACCACCACCCGGGCGGGGTCGAGCGCAATCCCATACCAATCCGCGTAAAGCCGCGCGATCCGCGCCCGCAGCTCAGGCAGGCCCAGCGCCACGGTATAGCCCAGCGGCGCGGCCTCCATGGCGCGCGCCAAGGCAGCCCGGGCCGCGGCCGGGGCCGGGGTGGCGGGCTGGCCGATCTCCATATGGATAACCTTCTGGCCCGCCGCCTCACGCTGGCGTGCGGCCTCCAGCACATCCATCACGATGAAGGCATCCACCGCCGCGCGGCTCGATATGCGCATGTTGCGTCCTTTCGACAGTTGCGTAAGCTGTGGCGGACCGGGCGGGGCGGGGTCAACCGCCGCCAGCGGGTGGAGGGTTCCATGACAGCGTGCGGACGGTTTCGTGGCCTGGCGGCGCGGATGGTCACGTCCTGGGCCGGGCTTTGCGGCCGCAAAACCCCATCAAAACCTCGGCCCCGGCGGCGGCATGCGCTCATGGGCCTTGCCGTTTTGGGCGGGTCTGCCGCGCTGCAGCTGGGGGCGGCACCGGCAGCGGCGCAATCGCTGATCCGCGATGCCGAGGTCGAACACGCCATGGCCCTGCTCATCGAACCGGTGCTGCGGGGCGGTGGCGTCAGCCCCAATACGATCGATCTCTACATTGTGAACGATCGCAGCCTGAACGCCTTTGTCGCCGGCGGCCGCAACATTTTCATCTTTACCGGCCTCCTGATGCGGCTCGGCACGCCCGAGGAAGTGCAGGCGGTGCTCGCGCATGAGCTTGGCCATATCAATGGCGGGCATCTGGCCCGGCGCGGGATCGAGGCGCGCCAGGCAACCGGCGCCCTGGCCCTGGGGGTGCTGCTGGCCATCGCCGCAGGGCTGGCCGGCTCGCCCGATGCCTCGGCCGCGGTGCTGTCGGGCACCACCAATGTCGTGGGGCGCAGCTTTCTGGCCTTCTCGCGCGGCGAAGAGGCCAGCGCCGATCAGGCCGCCCTGACCTATATGGAACGAGCCGGGATCAACCCCAGCGGCATGATGCGGGTGCTCGAGCTTTTCCGCGGGCAGGAGGTGCTGGCCGGCGGGCGCGTCGATCCCTATGCCCGCACCCATCCGCTGAGCGCCGACCGGCTGCTTCTGGCCGAACGGCGCATCGCCGCCTCCGCCTTTCGCGACGCCCCCGCCCCGGCCGCCACGCGCTACTGGTTTGCGCGCATGCAGGCCAAGCTCGACGGCTTTCTGCTGCGCCCCGAACGGGTGCTCACCCAGACCCCCGATGACGGCACCGAGTTCTCGCTGACCCGCCGGGCGGTGGCGCTGCACCGCTCGCCCGACCCGGCCGGCGCGGTGCGCGAGATGCAGCGGCTGCTCGCGCTCAAACCCAATGACGCCTATTATCAGGAGCTGATGGGCCAGATCCTGATGGAAAGCGCGCGCCTGCCCGAGGCGGTGCCCTATTACCGGCGGGCGCTGGCCCTGGCCCCGCACGAGCCGCTGATCCGGGCCGGGCTGGGTCGCGCGCTGATCGCGCTCGATGACAAATCGGTGAACGCCGAGGCGATCGGGCTGCTCGAACAGGCGCTGCGCGAAGACCCCGGCAATGTGCCGGCCCTGCGGGATCTGGCACTTGGCTATGCCAGGGCCGGCCGCGAGGGCGATGCCTCGGTCGTCACGGCCGAGAGATTTGCACTTATCCGGCGCTTTGAGGATGTTGCGATCCATGCTAAGCGCGCCATGGCACTTCTGCCGCGGGGCAGCCCAGGGTGGCTCAAGGCACAGGATCTGCTGTTGGTCAGCGAACGGATGAGCGGCAAGTAAGGAAAACCCAGATGGTGCGACGTAGTCTATTGGCCGCGATTGGCGCGGTGCTCCTGGCCGGTGCGTTTCTGGTGCCCAGCCCAATTTTGGCCCAGGACACCGAAATCGTGCCGGGTCTGGAGCGCGACACGTTTCGCGACGAGGTGCGCGCCTATCTGCTCGACAATCCCGAGGTGATCCTGGAGGCGATCCAGATCCTCGAACAGCGCCGCGAGCTTGCCGCCGCCACGGCCGAGCTGGAGCTGGTCGCGGCCAATGCCGACGCGCTGCGCAATGACGGCTACAGCCATGTCGGCGGCAATCCCGACGGGACCGTCACGGTGGTGGAATTCTTCGACTATCGCTGCGGGTTCTGCAAACGGGCGCATGATGATGTGAAGACGCTGGTGCGCACCAATCCCGATATACGGCTGGTCTATAAGGAGTTTCCGGTGCTTGGCCCCGACAGCCTGAGCGCTGCGCGCGCGGCGATGGCCGCACTCCGCCAGGATGGCGAGGCCTATGAGAAGTTCAACGACGCGCTGATGCGCTTTGGCGGGCCGATCACCGACCGGGTCATCGACCGGCTGGCCGAGCGCAGCGGCGTCGATGTCGAGCAGATGCGCGCCGACATGCAGGACCCGCAGATCGAGGCCCAGATCAGCGCCAACCACCAGCTTGCCCAGGTCCTGCGCATTTCCGGCACGCCCACCTTCGTCATCGGCGACCGCATCGTGCGCGGGCTGATCCCGCTCGACGAGATGAACCGGGTGGTGCAGCTGGCCCGCAACGTCGCCGAATAGCCGCTTAACAGCCGCCGACCGGGCCCGGCAATCGGCCGCCATTGGCCGCGGCGCCAAAGCTCGGGGCCGCTTCCATGCACAGGGTTCCGGCGCCTTTGGGCGGTCCGGGGCCGCCCACTCCCTTCCCCTTGCCGCCAAGCTGGCCTATATCGCGCCAAGGCCCCGGTGAGTGGGGCAGCGCGCGCCACCAAAGGCCGCGCCTATGTGCCCGGGGGACGCATGAGCAGCCAACATGAAACCGACATCGCCTTCATTCGGGAGCTTGCAGCGCTTCTGGAGGCCAGCGATCTGTCGGAACTCGAGATCAAGCGCGAATATGGCGATGACGACGCGCTGACCGTGCGGCTGACCCGCACCGCCGCCGCGCCGCTCCCGGCTGCCCCGGCCTATCTCGCCCCCGCGCCCATCGCAGCCCCCGCGCCGCCACCACCCCTGCCGGCCGCGGCCGCCCCCGACGCCGAGGCTGCCACCGACCCCGCCCAGCATCCGGGCGCCGTCGCCTCGCCCATGGTCGGCACGGTCTATCTGCAGCCCGAGCCCGGGATGGACCCGTTCGTGAAGCTTGGCGACAGCGTGACCGAGGGCCAGCCGCTGCTCATCATCGAAGCCATGAAAACGATGAACCAGATCCCCGCCCCCCATGCCGGCACAGTGCGCCGCATCATGGTCGAGGACGGAACCGCGGTGGAGTTCGGCTCACCCCTGATGATCATCGACTAGGGCGGACCGATGTTTTCCAAGATCCTGATCGCCAATCGCGGCGAGATCGCGCTCCGCGTCCACCGGGCCGCGCATGAGATGGGCATCCGCACCGTCGCCATCCACTCCACCGCCGATGCCGATGCCATGCATGTGCGCCTGGCCGATGAAAGCATCTGCGTCGGCCCACCCGCCGCCGCGCAATCCTATCTCAACATCCCCGCCATCATCTCGGCCTGCGAAATCACCGGCGCCGAGGCGGTGCATCCCGGCTATGGCTTCCTGTCCGAAAACCAGTCCTTCGCGCAGGTGCTGGAGGATCACGGCATCGTCTTCATCGGCCCGCGCGCCGAGCATATCGCGGTGATGGGCGACAAGATCGCGGCCAAGACCACGATGCGCGGTCTGGGCGTGCCCTGCGTGCCGGGCTCGGAGGGCGGGCTTGCCGGGCTCGACGCTGCGCGCAGCGTGGCTGAGGAGATCGGCTATCCGGTGCTCATCAAGGCCGCGGCCGGCGGCGGCGGGCGCGGCATGAAGGTGGCGCGCAGCGAGGCGGAGCTCGAAAGCGCCTACCGCACCGCCCGGGCCGAGGCCAAGGCCGCCTTCGGCGAAGACGCCGTCTATATGGAGAAATATCTCGGCCGGCCGCGCCATATCGAAATCCAGGTCTTTGGCGATGGCAAGGGCGGCGCGGTGCATTTGGGCGAGCGCGACTGCTCGCTGCAACGGCGCCATCAGAAGGTCTTCGAGGAGGCGCCCTCGCCGGTCATCGATGCCCAGACCCGGACCCGCATCGGCGAGACCTGCGCCAAGGCAGTGGCCGAGCTTGGCTATATCGGTGCCGGCACCATCGAGTTTCTCTATGAGGATGGCGGGTTCTACTTCATCGAGATGAACACCCGCCTGCAGGTCGAGCATCCCGTCACCGAGGCGGTCTATGGCGTCGATCTGGTGCGCGAGCAGATCCGCGTGGCGGCGGGGCTGCCAATGTCCTTCGATCAGGCCACGCTCGCGCCCGCCGGGCATGCCATCGAATGCCGCATCAATGCCGAACGCCTGCCCGATTTTGCCCCCTGCCCAGGCCGCATCACCACCTTTCACGCCCCCGGCGGGCTGGGCGTGCGGCTCGACAGCGCGATCTATGACGGCTACCGAATCCCGCCCCATTACGACAGCCTGATCGGCAAGCTTATCGTCCATGCGCCCGACCGCGAGGCCGCCCTGGCACGGCTGGACCGTGCGCTCACCGAGCTCATCGTTGACGGGATCGACACGACCGCACCGCTCTTTGCCCGGCTTGTTGCCGAGCCGGACATCCGCCGCGGGCAGTATGATATTCACTGGCTGGAGAAGTTTCTCTCCCCCAAATGAGCAGGCTGGCGCGCAACGCGGAGTTGTGCAACGCTGAGCTATGTCCCGTCCGTTACGACCGCTGGAGATCACCCCAAGCCTGCTGCTGCGCGCCTATGCGGCCGGGGTGTTTCCGATGGCCGAATCGGCGGAGGCGGACAGCCTGTTCTGGGTCGACCCCAAGCGTCGCGGGATCCTGCCGCTCGATGCGCTGCATGTGCCCCGCTCTCTGCGCAAATCGCTGCGGCGCGGCGGCTTTCGCGTCACTGTCGACCAGGCCTTCTCCGACGTGATCGATGGCTGTGCGGCGCGCAGCGAAACCTGGATCAATGGCGAGATCCGCGATCTCTACATCACGCTCCACCGCATGGGCTATGCGCATTCGATCGAGGTGCATGACGACCAGGGTCTGGCGGGCGGGCTTTACGGCGTGCGCCTGGGCGCGGCGTTCTTCGGCGAAAGCATGTTCTCGGTGCGCACCGATGCCTCGAAAATCGCGCTGGTCTGGCTGGTCGCGCGGCTGCGCTCCGGCGGGTTCATGCTGCTCGACACGCAATTCGTGACCGACCATCTGGCCTGGCTGGGCGCGGTCGAGATCAGCCGCGAGGCCTATCACAAGATGCTGGACACGGCGCTGGAGCGTCCGGCTCAGTTCTGCGCATTGTCCGCCGGCGCCTCGGTCGACGAGGTGCTGCAAGCCGCCACCCAGACATCGTAGCGCGGATGGTCGAGCGCCGAGAGCGCGGGGCTTGAGGCAAACATCCAGCCCATAAAGCTTGGCGCGTCGCGGCGGCTGTCGCGGATCACCAGATAGGCAAACGCATCCTCGCTCTCGCCCGGGCCGGGGCGACGGCAGGATTTCAGCGTGATCTCCAGCCGCTCATAGCGCAGCGTGGTGCCGACCGGGATCTCGATCTCGGTCACCCGTCCGGTCATCTTGTCGAGCCCGCGCAGCCGCGCGCCGGGGGCCGCAACGCTGGTCACCGGCGGGCGATCGGTGGGCAGGCTGCGCTCGGGCACCTCCTGGGTCGGGTCGCGGTAGCTCTGGTCGGCCGGCGCCGGTTTGAAGTGATCTTCATTGAGCGTCTGGCCCATGACCGGGCTGTCGAGCACCGGGTTGCCCAGGGGGTTGCCCAGGGCAAGCGCGAGCAGAAGGGTCCTCATGCCAAAACGGCTTTGAAACGGATGCGCACGTAATCGGCCGTCACCGCCCCGGCCGTGTCGCACAAAGCCGGGCTGGCAAGGGCCGCCACCGCCGCCACCGCTGCCGGCCGCTCGGCCGGGGCCAGCTTGGCCAGTGCGGGGGCCGCAAGCACCTCCAACCAGGCCGGAAGCCCGGCCGGCACCGGCGTGGGGCGGGGGATCAGCGCGACCTCCTCCACCCGAAACCCCGCCGCCTGCAACGCCGCACGCTGCTCCTCCGCGGTCGGGAACGCCCAGATATCCGTCAGATCGGTCGCCACCCCATGCTGCGCCAGCACCGCGATCAGCGCGGTGCGGATCGCGGCGACATTGCCATGCCCGCCCGCCTCGGCCACAAACCGCCCACCCGGCCGCAAAGCCCGCGCGACCCCGTCCAGCACCGCGCGCTGATCGGTCATCCAGTGCAGGGCCGCATTGGAAAAGACCGCATCGAACTCGGCGGCACAGCCCAGCGCCTGGCCATCGGCCGGCGCCACAGTCAGCCCGCGCGCGCGGGAAGCGGCCAGCATATCGGGCGATGCATCGACCCCCAGCACATCGGCGCCTGCGGCGGCGATCTGCGCGGTCAGCGCGCCGTCGCCGCAGCCCAGATCCAGGATCCGCTCGCCCGGCTGCGGCGCCAGAAGGCCCAGCACCGGCGCGCCGAGCGCCGGCACAAAGGACGCTGCCGAGCCGTAGCGGGCGGCCGACCAGTGATCTTCGGCCTGTCCTTGTGTCTCCGCGCTGCCCACGCCCCGGCTCATTCCTCCGGGCTGTCCTGCCCAAAGGTCAGGAACAGATCGATCAGCGAGACCGAGCCCTGGGTGTATTGGAACTCATCCCCGGCCTTGAGCATAAACTCCGACGCGCCGGGGGTGATCTCGATATAGCTGCCGCCGAGCAGCCCTTCGGAGGCAACTTTCGCGTCGGAATCCTCGGGGATCTCGAGCGTGCTGCTGACGGTCAGCATGGTGACGGCCTGATAGGTGGCCAGATCCAGGCTCACCGCGGTGACCGAGCCGATCTTGACCCCCGACAGCCGCACATCGGTGCCCACGGCCACGCCTTCGGCCTTGCGAAACTTGGCCACCAGCTCATAGCGATCGGCGCCGGGGCCGAAATCGGTCTGCTGTGCGGCATAGGCCAGAAAGCCGCCCGCGGCCACCAGCACGACGGCTCCGATCAGCGCTTCGGCGGCGGTACTGGCCATGTCCTAGCCCTCCGGCGACCAGGCGTCATAATCGCGCCGCGGCTCGGCACGTCCCGCCGGCACCGCACCCGGCGCAATGCTGCCCGGTGGGCGATAGGCGCCCTCGGTGCCGGTCAGATTGGGCTTGTGCGGCCGCTCCCAGCTTTTGCGCTTCAGCGGCGCTTTGCTGGGCGGTTCGTCATAGGTGTAATGCAGCCAGCCATGCCAATCGGGCGACACGCGGCTTGCCTCGGACACACCATTATAGATCACCCAGCGCCGCGCGCCGTTCGCGGTCTGGTAAAAGCAGTTGCCCGCCTCATCCTCGCCGACCTTCTCGCCATGGCGCATCGTGAAAAGGCGCGTGCCGAGGGTCTGCCCATTCCACCAGGTAAAGAGTTGCGACAGCAGGCTCATGCGGTTCTCCGGATCGCGTGCGCTCCTATCAAGCGCGATTTCACCGCAAGGTCCAGTGGATTTCGGGCTCCGCCGCGGATCGCGGCCTCGTGCCGCCGGCCCAGACCGCGGATCCGATGCTCAAGCCCTTGTGTGGACCCAGAAGGGGGACCCTTGGCGTGCGCGCAGACCGCGTGCGCCGGCTCTAAGCACATTTCCAAAACCGCAGGCCCCCGGGCATCGGCGCCGCACCGCGCCCGGCGCTGACACCGCGGCAGGCGTCGGGCCCCGCGCCCGCGATCACCCGGCGCTGGCCGGCGTGTCCTTGCGATCGGCGTAGACCAGGATCGGCTTGGCCGAGCCGTTGATGGCATCCTCGCCGACCACGACCTCCTCGACCCCCTTCATGCCGGGCAGTTCGAACATCATGTCGAGCAGCACATTCTCCAGGATCGAGCGCAGCCCGCGCGCGCCGGTCTTGCGGTCGATGGCCTTTTTGGCGATCGCCGACAGCGCCTCCTCGGTGAAGGTCAGAACCACCTGTTCCAGCTCAAAAAGCCGCTGATACTGCTTGATCAGCGCGTTCTTGGGCTTGGTCAGAATGCTCACCAGCGCCGCCTCATCCAGATCGGCCAGGGTCGCGATCACCGGCAGACGACCGACGAATTCGGGGATCAGCCCGAATTTCAACAGATCTTCGGGCTCCAACTCGGCAAAAAGCTCGCCGATCCGGCGGTCATCGTCGGATTTGACATCGGCGCCAAAGCCCATCGCCGTGCCCTTGTTGCGCTGCGCGATGATCCGCTCCAGCCCCGCAAAGGCACCGCCGCAGATGAACAGGATGTTGGTCGTGTCGACCTGCAAAAACTCCTGCTGGGGATGCTTGCGGCCCCCCTGCGGCGGCACGCTGGCCACCGTGCCCTCCATGATCTTGAGCAGCGCCTGCTGCACCCCCTCGCCCGACACATCGCGGGTGATCGAGGGGTTGTCGGATTTCCGGCTGATCTTGTCGACCTCGTCGATATAGACGATGCCGCGCTGCGCCCGCTCGACATTGTATTCGGCCGATTGCAGGAGCTTGAGAATGATGTTTTCGACATCCTCACCC
>JBCDDO010000044.1:0-11258 GCA_039180245.1 Pseudomonadota bacterium
CTGCATGCCAACTCGGTCGCGCGCCGACGTCGCGTGGGTGGTCTTCATCCGCCGCAGATAGCGACGGAAGGTGATGGACTTTTGGCGAGATTTCGGCCGAAGACCCTGTGAAGCCTGACGCAGGGTCGCAAAGCGATGCGCACACCAAGGTGGGCCCAGTCCGAGACGCCCGTCAGGCCAAACAGCGCGGGATACGGGCGCACCGGGGTGGCGCGCCCGCAAGGTCATGTCAAACCGGCGTCAGCTTATGAACGAGCCGTTTTGCAGCTCGGCAATCGCCTGACGGATCTCGGCCTCGGTGTTCATCACGATCGGCCCATACCAGGCCACCGGCTCGCGGATCGGCTTGCCGGAGACGAGCAGGAAGCGGATGCCCTCCTCGCCCGCCTGCACCGAGATCTCGTCGCCGGCATCGAAGAGCACCAGGCTGCGCCCGCCCGTGGTTTGCCGCAGCTTGAGCTCGGTGCCGTCGGGCAGCTCCTTCTCGGTCAGCACCCCGAACGGGTCAGAGGCTTCTGAAAACCGCCCCGACCCGGCAAAGATATAGGCAAAGGCATGCCGCTCATGCTCGACCCGAAAGCTGCGGCGATGGCCGGGCGGGATCGAGATGTCGAGCACCCGCGGGTCGGCCGCGACCCCATCGACAGGCCCGCGCACGCCACCATGATCGCCACAGATCACGCGGATGGACGTGCCCTGATCGTCGTCCGACAGGATCGGGATCTCGGCACCCGACACATCCTGGTAGCGCGGCGCGGTCATCTTCAGCTCGCGCGGCAGATTGGCCCAGAGCTGGAAGCCATGCATCCGCCCCCGCCCATCGCCGGCCGGCATCTCCTGATGCAGGATCCCGCGCCCAGCGGTCATCCACTGGACATCGCCCGGCCCCAGGATGCCGCTATTGCCCAGGCTGTCGGCATGGGCGACCTCGCCGGCCAGCACGATCGAGATGGTCTCGATGCCGCGATGCGGGTGCCAGGGAAACCCCTTGACGTATTTGTTGGGATCGTCGTTGGAAAAGTCGTCCATCATCAGGAACGGGTCGACGCCCTCGACCTCGCCATGGGAAAAGACGCGGTGCAATTCGACGCCCGCACCTTCCATGGCCGGACGGGCCTTGCGGATCTCGCGCACTGGTCGCAAAGACATAGCTGAGCCTCCTTCTGCTCTGTTCCAAGCTTAGATCGCGTCTTGCGGCCGGCAAATCATCACCCTGTGGCCACACTCAGTGTTTCCGATTGCGGGTCAGTCGCGGCATCTGGGCCGTATTGACTTTCAGCCTGGGGAACCATCGCTTGAAGTCGGCCAAGCGCTCGGCCATGTCTTGAAGCGCCAGTGAGGGGGAGTGACGCGCATGGGCCTTAAGGTCGCCATTCAGATGGACCCGATCGGGCCCATCGACATCGATGCCGACAGCACCTTTCGCATTGTCGAGGAAGCCCAGGCGCGGGGGCATTCGCTGTTTTACTACACGCCGGACCGGTTGAGCTGGCGGGACGGGCATGTGCGGGCCACGGGCTGGCCGCTCACCGTGCGGCGGGTCAGGGGCGATCATTTCTCCCTCGGCGCAGAAACCGAGGTGGATCTGGCGGAATGGGATGTGGTTTGGCTGCGCCAGGATCCGCCCTTCGACATGGGCTATATCACCACTACCCATATTCTGGAGCGGCTGAGCCCCGACACCCTGGTCGTCAACGACCCGTTCTGGGTGCGCAACTATCCCGAAAAGCTGCTGGTGCTGAACTTTCTCGACCTCACGCCGCCGACGCTGATCGCGCGCGATCTTGCAACGCTGCGGGCGTTCAAGGACCAGCATGGCGATGTGATCCTGAAGCCGCTCTACGGCGATGGCGGTGCGGGGGTTTTCAAGTTGGCGCATGGCGACAGCAATCTCGCCTCGTTGCATGAGCTCTTTTCCTCGATCAACCGCGAGCCGCTGATCTGCCAGAAATACCTGCCCGCGGTCGAGAAGGGCGACAAGCGGGTGATCCTTGTGGATGGCGAGGCGGTCGGGGCGATCAACCGGGTGCCGCAAAAGGGCGAAGCGCGGTCGAACATGCATGTGGGCGGGCGGCCCGAGAAGATCGCGCTCGACGATCGGGACCGCGAGATCGCCGCGCGGATCGGCCCGCTTTTGCGCGAAAAAGGCCAGATCTTCGTGGGCATCGACGTGATCGGCGGCTATCTGACCGAAATCAACGTGACCTCGCCCACTGGCATTCAGGAACTTGAGCGCTTCGACGGCACCAACACTGCCGGGCTGATTTGGCAGGCGATCGAGCGCCGTCTGGCCGCGTGAGAGCGCGATGAGCGCAAGCCTGCGGCTGCGGGCCTTGGTTTGGGCCCTCAGAACCTTCGAAAAACCCTATCTGGCGCGCGAGACCAATGTGGCCCGGGCCCGCAGACGCCTGCGCTTTGCGTCGCGCTTCTTTCTGGCGCCGCGTCGGCAGCCCTGGCGCGAGACGCGGCTGGGGGCGCTGCGGGCGCTCGACATTGAGCCACCGGCCGATCACACGTTTTCGGTGCTCTTGTGGTTTCACGGCGGGGCCTTCGTGCAGGGCGCGCCCGAGACCCATCGCAAGCTCGGCCAGGCCATGGCCCGGCATTGGGGTGTGCGGGTGATCCTGCCTCAATACCGGCTGGCGCCAGAGCATCCCTTTCCCGCAGCCTGGGAGGATGCGCTGGCCGCCTATCGGGCATTGGTTGCAGAACTGCCGGTCGACCGCATCATTCTGGGCGGCGACAGCGCCGGCGGCGGGCTTGCCTTTGCGCTCATCGAGATGATCCGCGCGGCCGGGCTTGCGATGCCGGCCGGCGTGATCGGGATGTCGCCCTGGGCGGACATGACCTTGGAGAGCCCCAGTCTGCTGGCCAATGCCGAGGCCGATGCGATGCTGCCCGCAGCGCGGGTGGCCGAGATCCGCGACATGGTGCTCGACGGCGCCGATCCGCACGACCCGCGCGCCTCGCCGGTGCTGGGGGATTTTTCCGGCGCACCGCCGGCGCTGTTGATCGGCGGGCGCTCGGAGATCCTTTCCGGCGATGTCGACCGGCTGAAGGCCGCTTACAAAGCGGCCAAGGTTCCGGTCGAGGTTCAGACACTGCCCCATGGCGTGCATGTGCTGCCGATCTTTTATGGCTGGGTGCCCGAGGCGCGGCACATGCTGGACGCCGCGGCCGGGTTCGTGGGCTTCACCCGCCGGTATTTTTGGTCGCGTGGCGCGGGCTGAGGGGGTGGGACGCCTCCGGCGGGAGTATTTGGACCAAGAAGAAATGGCTGGGTGTGGACGGTTAACCCGGCCTTAACCAGGCGCCGCGCCCAATCGCGGCCATGATGGCGCATTGCTACACGGTTGCCTTTCAGGGCATCGAAGCGCGCGAGGTCGATGTGCAATGCGCGCTGACCGCGGGATTGCCGGCATTTCACATTGTCGGCCTGCCCGACAAGGCGGTGGCCGAAAGCCGCGAGCGGGTGCGTGCGGCCCTGAATGCGGTGGGTCTGGCGCTGCCGCCCAAGCGCATCACCATCAATTTGTCGCCGGCCGATCTGCCCAAGGAAGGCGCCCATTACGACCTTCCGATCGCGCTGAGCCTGATGGCCGCGATGGAGGCGCTGCCCGGCGGCGAAACCGAGCGCTATGTGGCGATGGGCGAGCTTGGGCTCGATGCCCGGATCAACCGGGTGACCGGTGCCCTGCCCGCGGCCCTTGCGGCCTCCGAAGGCGCGCGCGGCTTCATCTGCCCGCCAGCCTGCGGCGCCGAGGCAGCACTTGCCGGCGACGTGGAGATCCTGGCCCCGGACAATCTGATCGCGCTGGTCAACCATTTTGCCGGGCGCGCGCCGCTGCCTGCCCCCTCGGCCGCACCGATTGCCCCGGCAGTGCCGCTTCGCGATCTTGCCGATGTCAAAGGCCAGGCCCAGGCCCGGCGGGCATTGGAGGTCGCCGCGGCGGGCGGCCATAACATGCTGATGGTCGGCCCGCCGGGCGCCGGAAAGACGCTGCTGGCGGAATGCCTGGCCGGGCTGTTGCCGCCGCTTTCGGCGATCGAGGCATTGGAAACCAGCATGGTCCAATCCATTGCCGGGGAGCTTGCCGAGGGACAGGTCAGCCGCACCCGGCCGTTTCGCGCGCCGCATCACTCGGCCTCGATGCCCGCCTTGGTGGGCGGTGGACGGCGCGCCGCGCCGGGCGAGGTCAGCCTTGCGCATAACGGCGTGCTTTTTCTCGATGAGCTGCCCGAATTTGCAGCGGCGGTGTTGGAGAGCCTGCGCCAGCCGCTGGAGGCGGGCGAGATTATGGTCAGCCGGGCCAATGCGCATCTGCGCTATCCCGCCCGGGTGCAGATCGTCGCCGCGATGAACCCCTGCCGCTGCGGCTGGCTGGCCGATCCCGCCCAGGCCTGCACCCGCGCGCCGCGCTGCGGGCTTGACTATCAGGCCCGCGTCTCCGGCCCGCTTCTGGACCGGATCGACATTCAGATCGAGATCCCGGCGCTGACACCGAGCGAGATTTCCGCCGCACCGCCTGGGGAAAGCTCGGCCAGCGTGGCGGCCCGGGTTGCCCAGGCACGGCAGGCGCAGGCCGCCCGCTATGCCGGCACCGGCATGCGGCTCAACGCGCAGGCCGCAGGGCAGCTCTTGGACGAGGTCGCCCGCCCCGATGCGGGCGGCCAAAACCTGCTTGATCAAGCGGCACAGCGCCTGCGCCTGTCGGCCCGCGCCTATCACCGCGTTCTCCGCCTTGCCCGATCCATCGCCGATCTCGCCGGCGCAGAACAGGTGAGCAAGACCCATATCGCCGAGGCTGTCGGCTATCGGCGGGCCCCGCTGAGCCGCTGACCCGTTTCTCCGTGGACCCCAGCTGGGGGCGCGGCCAACCCGCATGTGGAGTAATGGGCGATCCGCGCCAACCCAGCGAAAAGCCCGACCGTCGCGCCGTGCAGCGGACCGGCATAAAAAAAGCCCGGGCCACCTGCCCGGGCTTTCAGGCGGGGGGGCCCGTCCACAGCCCCCCTGGGGATACCCCGTGCGCGTCAGGTGCTCTTGGTGAATTCGGGATAGGCCTCCATCCCCAACTCGCCCATGTCCAAGCCGTTGATCTCCTCCTCTTCGCTGGCACGGATGCCGATGACGGTTTTGAGGATGAGCCAGACGACCAGGCTGACGACAAAGACGAACACACCGACGATGATGATCGGCACAAGCTGGCCGGACAGGGTTGCGTCGCTGTTGGTCAACAGCACCGCCAGCGTGCCCCAGATCCCCGCAAAGAGGTGGACCGGGATGGCGCCGACCACATCGTCGATCTTAAAGCGGTCGAGCAGCGGCACGGTGAAGACCACGATCACCCCGCCCACGGCGCCGATCAGCGTGGCCTGGCCCAGAGTGGGGGTGAGCGGCTCGGCGGTGATCGAAACCAGCCCGGCCAGCGCGCCGTTCAGCGCCATGGTCAGATCGACCTTGCGGTAGAGGATCTGGGTCAGGATTGCGGCGGCCACCACGCCCCCGGCAGCTGCGGCATTGGTGTTGGAGAAGATGCGGCTGACATCGGCCACATCGCCGACCGAGCCCATGGCAAGCTGCGAGCCGCCATTGAAGCCAAACCAGCCCAGCCAGAGGATGAACGTGCCCAGCGTGGCGAGGGCGAGGTTCGAGCCCGGCATCGGGTTGACGCTGCCATCCTTGCCGTATTTGCCCAGACGCGGGCCAAGGATGATGGCACCGGCAAGCGCTGCCCAGCCGCCGACCGAATGCACCACGGTCGACCCGGCGAAGTCCAAAAAGCCCCACTGGCTGTCCAGAAAGCCGCCGCCCCATTTCCAGCTGGCCTGGATCGGGTAGATGATCGCGGTCAACAGGAAGGTGAAGATCAAGAAGGGCCAAAGCTTGATCCGCTCGGCCAGCGCGCCGGAGACGATCGAGGCGGTCGCTGCACAAAACATCAGCTGGAAGAAATAGTCCGACCCGGTGGAGGAATAGCCGATATCATCGGCATCTGCCGCGCCGACGCCGACCGCTTCCAGGATCGCCACGCCAAAGGCACCCAGATAGCCGCCCGTCTCATCGGTGCCGACCGACCAGCTGCCCAGCGGATACATCAGATTGTAGCCGATGAGGTAATAGCCGATGCCCGCAACCGAAAAGAGCGTGATGTTCTTGGTGCATTGCATGGCAACGTTTTTCGACCGCACCAGCCCGCTTTCCAGCATCGTGAAGCCGGCGGCCATCCACATCACCAGGAAGCCGCCCATCAGGAACAGCACCGTGGTGTAGATGAAATCGCCATTGATGAACGGCGCATAGGCTGCGGCAATGGCGGACGCCGCGGCTTCGGCCGGGTCCTCGCCTTCGTCGATGGCTTCCTGGGCCGCCTCGGTCGCTGCTGCCTTGGCCTTTTCGCTCATCAGCGCGTCAGGCGTGACATACGCCGCTTCCGCGGCTGCAATGGCTTCGGGCGACGGCCCGTCTTCATCCTGCGCCTGGACCTGCCAGGCGGGCAGCGCGATCAGCAGGGCAATCGCCCACACCGCCGCTATCTTCTTGAGAAAGTTCATTGAATCCCCCGTCATATCCGGATTTTCTGTGTGTTTAGAGTGCGTCGTTGCCGGTTTCGCCGGTGCGCACCCGCACCGCCTGTTCAACGCCGAGCACGAAGATTTTGCCGTCGCCGATTTTGCCGGTCTTTGCGGTCGTCACGACGATGTCGACGACCTTTTCGACCTGATCGTCGGGCACCACGAGCTCCAGTTTGATCTTTGGCACGAAGTTCACGACGTATTCGGCGCCGCGATAGATCTCGGTGTGACCCGACTGGCGGCCATAGCCCTTGACCTCCGAGACCATCAGCCCCTGCACGCCGGCGCCGGTCAGCGCCTCACGCACTTCTTCCAGTTTGAAGGGCTTGATGACGGCAATGATGAGTTTCATCACGTCCCCCTTGTTCGAATGTCATCCAGACGCCATTGTCTGGTTATGCAGAGAAAGCAAGCGCCATGCCACTTTCTGCAGCAAATCCATAACGCCCTGAAAACGCATCCCTAAAACTCTTAGGATGCCGTGTCGCGAGAGCCCTGATCAGAAAGAGCCATTGGATTTGCTCAGATATCAGGCAACTTGCCCGATGATTTTGCAACAATCCCGGGTTGAGCGCCCCTGAAGACCCTGCAGGTTGGGCAAATGCCGCATCAATCGACGCTCTACAAACCGCCGGAAACGGCATAAGATGCCGGCTACGCAGAAAAAACATCGAGCAGGACCGTCATGTCGCGTCGTGACCGAAAGGAGCCGAGTTTGCGGGCTCCGCCGCCTTCGATCCAGCTGCCGGAGCGCATGTCTGCAGCTTCGCCCAAGCGGCATGGGTCCCGCGGCGGCGCCGATCCCGGCACCAGCGCGTCGAAGGCGCCGCGGTCCAAGCGCATGCCAAAGAAACGGGCAGTGCGTCCGCCCACCGGACCTGGGCTGGTCGAGCGGACGCTGCGCCGGGTGTTTGGTCTCGCGCTGCGGCTGGCCTGGCGGATCGGCTGGCGGGTCAGCGCCATGGTCGCGTTGGTTGTGGCGCTTGCGACGGGCTATCAGTTCGCCGCGCTGCCGCCGCTGGCCGATCTGCTCGATGGGCGCGACAAGGGCTCGGTGGTGCTTTTGGACCGCAACGGCACCGTCTTTGCCTGGCGCGGCGATCAGTATGGCGGCGCGCTGACGGCCACCGATGTCTCGCCGCATCTGATCGACGCAATCATTGCCACCGAAGATCGGCGCTTCTGGCACCATCCCGGCATCGACCCGATCGGCATTTCTCGGGCAATTTTGGTCAACATCCAGGCCGGCGATCTGGTCCAGGGCGGATCGACCCTGACCCAGCAAGCCGCAAAAGTGGTGTTTCTGGACTATCAACTCGGCTGGTCGCGCAAGCTGCGCGAGATCCCGCTCGCCCTGGCGATGGAGCTGAAATACGAGAAGACCGACATTCTCTCGATCTATCTCAACCGCGTCTATCTGGGCGCGGGGACCTATGGGTTCGAAGCTGCGGCCCAACGCTATTTTGCCAAGAGCGCGCGCGAGGTGACACCGGCCGAGGCCGCAATGCTTGCCGGTCTTTTAAAAGCGCCATCGCGCTATGCGCCGACCTCGAACCTTGCCGCCGCTCAGAACCGGGCGGCGGTGATCGTGGGCCTGATGCGGGCACAAGGGTTTTTGACCGACGCGCAGGCGGCAGAGGCGCTGGCCAACCCGGCCCAGCTGTCCCAGGCCGCCGCCGACCGGGCCGGCGGGTATTTTGCCGATTGGGTGATGTCGGCGGGGCCGAACTATCTGACCCGCGCGACCACGGAAGATGTGGAGATCCGGACCACCTTCGATCCGAAAATCCAGCGCGCCGCCGAAGAGGCGTTGGCGCAGGTTTTTGCCACCAAGGTCCGCGAGGGATCGCAGGCGCAGGCGGCGATCGTGGTTCTGTCGCGCGACGGCGCGGTTCGGGCATTGGTCGGCGGGCGCGAGATCACGCCGCAGGCCGGGCAGTTCAATCGTGCGACCATGGCGCTGCGCCAGACCGGCTCGATCTTCAAACCGGTGATCTATGCGGCCGCCCTGGCCGCCGGCTGGTCACCGCAGGACAAGGTTCTCGACGCGCCGCTGACGCTGAACGTGCCGGGCTCGGGCCGCTGGTCGCCGCAAAACTACAGCCGTACCTATCTGGGCGAGATCACGCTGACCGAAGCGCTCGCCCGTTCGGTGAACACCGCCGCGGTGCGGATCAGCGAAGAATTGGGGCGCCAGCAGGTGCTTGGGCTGGCCCGCGCGTTGGGCATTTCGGGCGAGTTTGGGCCCGGACCGGCCATTGCCTTGGGCACCACCGAGGCGCCGCTGATCGAAATGGCTGGCGTCTACGCCACATTCCTCAATGCCGGGCGCAAGGTCGCGCCCTATGGCCTGCGCGAGATCCGCCTGCGCGGCGCCGAGGAAACGCTGTTGGGCATGACCGACCGGGTCGAGAGCACAGCGGTGCTGCCCGCACCGGTGGCGGGCCAGATCGTAGCGATGTTGCAAACGGTGATTGAGGAGGGCACGGGCCGGCGCGCCGCCGTGCCGGGCTATCCGCTGGCTGGCAAGACCGGCACAACATCGGCCGCCCGCGATGCGTGGTTCATCGGGTTCTCGGCGGATCACGTGGTTGCGGTCTGGATGGGATATGACAACAACGCGCCGCTGACCGGCGTAACCGGCGGCGGTTTGCCGGCCGAGATTTTCCGCGAGGTGATGGCGCGGCTGCTCGCGGGCACCGACCCGCGACCGCTGCCCAGTGCGTCGCCGGTGGCGCCCTCGGGCCTGCAACTGGCCCAGAGAACGCCGGAGGATGCCGAGGCTGAAAGCATCCTGAGCGCCGTTCTGCGCGGGTTGGGGTTGGAGTCCGATGCCGCGGCCGAGCCCTCTCCCGGCGAAGAGACGGATTATGGCGATCGGTGATGCAGGCGGTTCTTGATCGGTGACACCGGGGCCCCTTGCGACCGCCGGGGGGCTGTCTGCCCCCCGGACCCCCCGAGAGTAGTTCTGCCAAGAAGAAGGAGCGCGGCGAAGTGGGCGCGCGGCGAAGGCGGGGCGCGGGTTGGGCGGAGCTGTGCGTCAGCCGAAATCATAGCGCAGAAGGTCGGCACCATGGCTGCGAAGCCAGTCGCGCTGGATGCGCCAGTCGGGCCGGAGCCGCGCGACATGGCCCCAGAACCGGGGCGAATGGTTCATCTCAACCAGATGCGCCGCCTCATGCGCCGCAACATAATCGAGCACATCTTCCGGCGCCATCACCAGCCGCCATGAAAACATCAGATCGCCGCGCGAGGTGCAGGAGCCCCAGCGTGAGCCGGTGTCGCGCAACGTGATCCGGCCGGGCGCGCGGCGCAGCGCCGCCGCGTGGCGATCGGCGGCCGCGGTCAGCCTGTCGCGCGCGAGGCTCTTGAGCAGGGCCGCGACGCGCCGCCCCGCCGTTTCGGACGGCCCAGGCACGGCAATGGCGCCCTCGGCGATGCGCGGGGACCTGCCCGCCGCCGCCGTCACTGGATGCGGCCTGCCCAAAAACGGCACAGCCATACCATGCGTGACGGGAATGCGCGGCGGTGCCGCGGCAAGCCGGCTGCGCAACCATCCGGCCTGGGCCTGAAGAAATCGTCGGATCTCGGCCTCCCGCACATGCGGCGGTACGGTCAGATGCACAGAGCCGTCGCGGGCGGAAATGCGCAGGGTCAGACGCCGGGCCCGGGCCGAGCGGCGCAATGCGACGTCCGTGGCAGGATCATCAAGACGAAGCCGGGTTGTCATCTGCTCCAGCCGGGGGCGTCCTGCGCAACCGACATCTGCTGCGCCTGGCTGTCTTGCACCGGGCTGGCCGCAGCTGCAAGCGCTGCGACTTTGCGGGTCAGCCCCGAACCGGCACCCGCCGCGCCCGGATAAAGTCGCGGATGCGCGGTTGAATGACATGGCGAAAGCGCGAGCCGTTGAAGACCCCGTAATGCCCGACCTTGGGGGCCACGAAATGCTCTTTCCTGGCGGCCGGCAGATTGGGGGTCAGATCATGGGCAGCCTCGGTCTGACCCAGCCCGGTGATGTCGTCCTTCTCACCCTCAATGGTCATCAGCGCGACGTCTTGGATCGCGGCCGGTTCGACCAGGGCATCGCGGTAGCGAAACGCACCGACCGCAAGCAAGCGGCGCTGAAAGACCCGGTCGATGGTCTGCAGGTAAAACTCCTGCGTCATGTCCATCACCGCCAGATATTCGTCATAGAACGCGCGATGCGCGGCAGCGCTGTCGCCATCGCCGCGCACAAGGTTGCGAAAATGCTTCAGATGCGCATCGACATGCCGGTCGAGATTCATCGACATGAAGCCCGAAAGCTGCAGGAACCCCGGATAGACCCGGCGCAGAAACCCCTTGTTCGGCCAGGGCACCGTGACGATGACATTCGTCTCAAACCAGCTCAGCGGACGCTCGGTCGCCAGATCGTTGGGCTGTTTGGGATTGCGCGACGTGTCGATGGGCGAGCCCATCAGAACAATCGAGGCGGGGCGCTTGGGATCGTTCTGCGCGGCCATCATCGCTGTGGCCGCCATAACCGGCACCCCCGGCTGGCACACCGCCATAATCGAGACCCGCTCCCCACGCTCGGCCAGAAACTGGCTGAACTCGACGATATAGTCGATATAATCGTCGAGATCGAAACGCCCCTCGATGATCGGCACGTCGCGGGCGTCGATCCAGTCGGTGATATAGAC
>JBCDDO010000045.1:0-11206 GCA_039180245.1 Pseudomonadota bacterium
GGCGGTCCATCGCGCAGTGCGGGTTTCGATGCCGACGCGCTGATCGCCGATCAGCACAGCCAGCCGCGGCGCGGGCAGCTTTGGAAAGGGTTGCGGAGCCTCGGCCAGGGCAGTGCGGCTCAAACGGTTCATCGATCCCAGCGTGGTCAGCACTTTGGCACCGGGCGACGCCTCCCCTGACAGACGGTCATGCGCCGGCGCAACGACAGCCGCAAACCGCGCCAGCGGAAGTTGCGGGTCGAGCACCGCGACGGCGCGCGCGCCCTGCCGCCCCAGCGCATGGGCCGCCAGATTGCCCCGCCGCCCTGCGCCCACGACAATGTCCGGCACACCGGCCGGCAATCCGGTGAAAGCAGCCCGTCCCAGGGGTGCCAGCAGCCGGCTCGGCAGGCGGTCCAAACCGGGGCGAAGTGCCAGTTCGGCACAGGCGATCCGGACGGGGATCTGGACGGGGACATGATCGGCCATCGCCTCGGCCAGGCCCAGGCCCTGGGTCAGGTTGGCGGGGCGTCCATCCGTGACCACCAAAAGCTGCATCTGTGGCCCGATGGCCGACGGATTTCGCAAATCTTGCGTCATTGTGAAACTTTATTGCCTGCCACCCGGTGCTCCGGTAACAAGTTCTGCAACCAAAGCCCAGCGTTGCCGCGATGAATGTGATGTAGAATGCCCGGACTGAAGCTCGATGCCATCGACCGCAAGATCCTCGCCGAGCTGCAGGCCGACGGGCGGATGACCAATGTCGAGCTGTCGCGCCGGGTCGGCATTTCGGCCCCGCCCTGCCTGCGCCGGGTGCGGGCGCTTGAAGAGACGGGTCTGATCCGCGGCTACCATGCCGATATCGACCTGCGCGAGCTCGATTTCGAGGTCATGGTGTTTGCGCTTGTCGGCCTCTCCAGCCAGGCCGAGGCGGATCTGAGCGCCTTTGAGGGGCTGGTGCGCGGCTGGCCGCTGGTACGCGAGTGTCATATGCTCAATGGTGAGATCGACTTCATCTTGAAATGCGTCTCGCCCGACCTCTCCACCTTTCAGCGCTTTTTGACCGAGGATCTGACCGCGGCCCCGAATGTGGCCAGTGTCAAGACCTCGTTGGTGATCCGCTGTGCCAAGGATCTGCCGGCGGTGCCGTTCGAGATCGTCGAGGCGCGTGCCGAGCTGCACGAGGGCTGAGCAGGCGGGCGGCCGGGCTGCGCAGCGCTTGACGCGGCGCTTTCGATGCTTCTATTCACGATTTCGCCAGCATAGGCGGCCTAAAGCAGCGGGCGCCACGGCGGTTTGGAATGGGAGCAGGCGTGATGACGGCGGTGATCGAGGCGCATAAGCTCGTCTATTTCTCGATCCCGAAAGTCGCCAGCACCTCGCTCAAAGAGCTCTTCTTTCATGTCATGACCGGCAAGCCCTTCGAACATGACGGGCGCGGCGTGCATTACGAGGCCTTCAAGACCGAGGCCTTTTACCGCCACGACCATGCCGCCTATGCCGAATACACCCGCATCGCGGTGGTCAGAGACCCGATCAAGCGCATCCTGTCCTGTTACACCAACCGGGTGCTGCAGACCGGGCGGCTGTCGCCCGATCAGATCGATATGGTTGCGGCCGAGCGGCTGGGCGTGACGGCCGACCCCGGCATTCGCAAGTTCATCCTCAATCTCGACAAGTACCGGGCCCTGTCGAATTCGATCCGCAATCACAGCCAGCCGACGGCCTATTTTCTCGGCCCCGATCTGGGGTATTTTCACCGGGTCTTTCCGATCGAGGCGCTGGGCGACATGGTTGCGTTTCTTGAGGAGCGCACCGGCATGGCGCTGACGCTGAGCCGGGAGATGACCAGTGAAAAGAAGATCGAGTTCGACGATCTGACCCCCACCTGCCAAGACCGTCTGCGTGAGTATTGCGCGGCCGACTACGCCTATCTGAAGGATTACTACCGCCCAAGATGATGGCGGGCCCGGACGGCCTTGCGCCGACCGCCTCGCCGCGTTTGCATGACCGAGCAGGACGATCGCCAATGAGCTTTGAGACCAGTTTCCGGCGTCTGCGCGCGCAGATGCACGCCATGGAACGCACTGTCCGCATGATGCGGCTGGAAGTCGAAAACGCGCTGGCGGGGCTTGGCGCGGATGGCGTGTCGGAAACCATGGAGGTGCCCAGCGGGTTGGGCCGGGTCTTGGAGGGCGGACGCCCGATCGAATTGCAGACCATGCAGCCCTATGCGCCGTTCTCGGATGGGGTCTGGATCAGTTATGACAAGGAGGTGGTGGGCACCTCGACCACGGTCTGCACGCGCGGCCTGGCGCGGCTGGGATCGGGCGACCGGGCGCCCACGGTCACCCGCCTCAGCGTGCATCCGGTCTTCGGCACGGTGACCGAGCCGCTTTGGGTGTCGCTGGAAAGCGAGGTCGATGTGGCCCGCTTCAGCGAGGCCGAAGCGCTGCAGCTCGACTTCATCTCGCATTTCGACATGAACCGGCTGGCCAAAAAACCCGTCGCGCCGAACTGCTCGGTGATGCTGCGACTGACCGACAGCACGGGCGAGCGTCGCGATGTGCTGACCCGGTTTTTTCCCACCACAACCATGCCGCTGGAACAATCCATCGTTTACAGCGCGCCGCAATTGCGTGAGGTGCAGGGGCCGAACATCGCGTCGGTGACGATGATCCTGATGCTCCCCACCTCGGGCGATTACGTCTTTAACCTCGACTATTTCAGCCTGCGCGCGACCGTCGGCTGACCGCCCGATGCGCATCCTCTATGTCAGCTCGGAATCGCCGATCCTGCCTTCGGGCGGGGCGGGCACCTATATCAGCTATATGGCCCAGGCGATGGCCGATCAGGGGCATGAGGTGTTCTTGCTGACCTGGATCGACAGCACCCGGCAGGCCCGCATCAAGGATTATTCGCCATTCCGGCCCGATCATGTGCGGCTGCTGACGCTCGACCGCCGGCAAATGTGGCGCGAAGCGCCGATCGAAAGCGGCGATCTGGTCGTGGCGACCTATCTGCAGCGGCGCATCGCGCAGCTGGTGGCCGAATGGCGCATCGATGTGGTCGAAGCCACCGATTTTTTCGCGCCCGCCCTGGTGTTTTTCCAGGATCTGCAGACCCGTGCGGGCAATGACGCCACCTTGTGTGTGACCTACAATCATGGGTTCATCCAGGATTTCTATGCCGCCGATCAGCTGCGCGTGCCGCGTGGGGTCGAGATCGACCTGGTCTGCGAGCGTCAGCAATGCCGCATCTCGGATCTGGTCGTCACCCCGTCTGAGGCCGCCCGGGCTCGGCTGGCCGGCTATGGCATTGCGGCGAATGTCGAGATGGTGCGCGAGCCTTACGTCTTTGAGCGGCTGGGCGGGTTTTCGGAGGTGCGCAACGAGCTGGACTATATGGGCCGGATTTCGCTGTCCAAAGGCATCGACAAGCTCATTTATCTGGCCAATGTGCTGACCTCGGTCCACCCGCTGCATCAGCTCAGGCTGATCGGACGGATCGTCGACACGCCGTTCCGCACAACCGACATGCGCAGCTATATCCGAAAACGTCTGGTGCCGACGCTGCGCGATGCGGTGATCTTCACCGATTTTCTGCCGCGCGAGGTTGCGCTCAACATGGTCGAGCCCGGATCGATCTGCCCCAATCTGGGATCGGCCGAAACCTTCTCCTATGCCTGCATCGAGTCGCTCGACCGCGGCGCGCTGCCCGTGGTGCGCCAGGGCACCCCGATGGCCGAGTTCTTTCCGCCGCATTTGCAGGATCTGGTTTTGGACGAGCGGATGAGCGACCGGCCGCGGCTGCTCGACACCATGACCCGGCTGATCGAGCGTGGACCTCAGGTCGTCGCCGAGGTGCAGGCCTATAACAGCGAGGCGCTGGCGCCGGCCAAGATTGCCGCTGAGATGGCTGAACTTTACGACCGCAAGCTTGCCGAAAAGCGCGGCCGCACACAGCATGGCCAGCCCTTGCCCGCCCAGCCCTTGCCCGCCCAGCCGGCACCGGCGCGGCGGGCCATGCCCTCGGACATCACGGTGCTGATGCCGATCTTCTCGCCGGGTCGGCAATTTGCCGAAACCGTCGACATGCTGGCTGTGCAAACCACCGATGCGCCGCGGGTGCTGATCTGCAATGACGGCACGCCGGAGGGGCGCGATGAGTGGTTCGACTATGCCCGCGCGCGCCTGCCCGACGTCACAGTGATCGACCAGCCCAATTCGGGCTTGCTTGGTGCGCGCAACACGCTGATTGCCGCCTGCGACAGCCGGCTGGCGGTGTTCCTGGACGATGACGACCTGCTCTCAAGCCAGTTTATGGAACGCACCCTTGAGGCCTACAACACCGCGCCGCGCCGGCCCCAGGCAGTGATCCCGCAGCGGGTGAATTTCGGCGAGGCGGGCGAGCCGGTGCTGCGCCATCTGCTGGAGGATCACATCCACCTGCTCGACAATGATTACCGCATGACCGCCCTGATCGAGACCGAGGTGCTGCGCGATATCGGGTTCGATGCCACGCGCCGCAATGGCGAGGCCGATGATTGGGCGTTCTGGCTCGACTTTACCGGGCTGGGCTATGTTGCGGTGATGGTGCCCGAGCCGCTCTTTCGCTATCGGTTTCGCAGGGGCTCGATGTCCTGGCCCTGGTCCGAAGGCCAGCATGTCGGCACCCATGCGCTGATCGGCGAGGCGATTGCACGCATGTGCGCGCGCAACCCCGCAACGGTGGGGCTGCTGAGCAAGGCGATCTACGCGCGCGCCGTGCGGCGTGGCGAGGGCTGACCATGCCCGCGCCACCCCTCTCCGAGCAGGTCTTCTTGCTGGGCGTCGGTGCGCAAAAGGCCGGGACGACCTGGCTGCACCGGTATCTCGACGATCACCCGCAATGCTGGATGTCGCCCATCAAGGAGATGCATTTCTTCGACGAGCTCTACCTGCCCAAACTCTGCGCGCCCTTGGCTGGGCGCCACTATGCGCGGCTCTCCGATATGGTCACCCGCTTGGCGCGGGGCGATGCCGGCCCCCGCGGCGAGCTGGCCATCATGCACGATTTGTTGGACCGGGCCGCGATGAAGGGCGATGCGCAGGCCTATCTGAGCTTCTTTGCCGACCGCGCCGGCACCGCCCGCGTCTTTGGCGAGATCACCCCGTCCTACAGCATGCTCAATGGCGCCCAGTTCGCCGAGATCGCCGCGCTGCATCCCGACATACGGCCGGTCTTTTTGATGCGCGATCCGGTCGAGCGTTTCTGGTCCTCGCTGCGGATGCGCGAGCGCGAAAGACCGGGATTTTCGGCGCATGCCAGTTTCGAGACCCAGCTTGGCAATGAAAACATGATCCGCCGCGGCCGCTATGACCACACGCTGCGTGCGCTGGGCGCGGCTTTTGCGCCGCACAAGATCCTGGCGCTCTTTTACGAGGAGCTGTTTGCCCCCGACGCGGTCCGCGCGGTCTGTAGCCATCTCGGCCTTGATTATGTTCCGGCCGATTTCGACCGGCGCGAAAACGTCTCGCCCCGTGCATCGACGCTGGATGACGCCACCGAGGCCCGGATTTTCGACCGCTTTCGAGAGGTTTACATTTACCTGCAGGATGCAGGATACCGACTGCCCGCGGTCTGGCAGGACCGTTTGATCCGGCTGAGCAGGTGAGGCGCGAGAATGCGTAAGGTCTTTATCATTGGCGCCCATCGGTCCGGCACCTCCAAGCTTGCCTCCTATTTCTCCGAAGTTCTGGGGTTTTCGGGCCATGCCGAGGGGCATGTCTACCGACTGCTGTCCCATCTGAAGAACGGCAAGGCCGACATCGTTAAGACCATCCCCGAGAACGCCTATGAAGTGAACCGCGTCGGGTTCGAGCGGATCTTTCGCCGGCTCACCCGCGCGCTCGATGCGCTGATCTCCGAGCATCACGGCCATCAGGACTATTACGACAAAACCCCGGGCTACCGGATGATCGATGCCGCGCCACTGATCTATCGTCACATCCCCGAGGCGCGCTTCATCCATCTGCACCGCAATGGCATCGACAATGTGCGGTCCAACATCCGGCTCTGGCCGGATCGCCATTTCGACGATGCCTGCCGGATGTGGGCCTCCTCGATCCGCACCTATTTCAATGTGCGCGACCAGATCGCCGACCGGTTGCTGGAGCTGGAGATGAATGAGCTGATCGGGCAGCCCTGGGCAGTCCATCAGCGCATCTTGGCGCATCTGGAGCTTGAGCATCCGGTGAGCGAGGATGACATCCGTGCCTATTTCGCCTCCGGCAGCAGCACCAGCACCACCGCGCTCGACACCGTGCCGCGGGCGCCGCGCCTGGACGCTCAGGGCTGGAGCGAGGGCGAGCAGGAGACCTTCATCCGCATCTGTGGCGAGGCAATGGACGCGCTGGGCTATGCCTATCGCTGAGCGGGCGTGACGAACAGGGCCGGGTTTCGTGTCGACCGGCCGTCGCACCAGGGCACAGGGCGGCATCGAAATCGGGGCGCATGACGGGGGAACAGATGGCAGAGAAAAGCGCCGGCTCTGGGCAGGATCTGGTCTTCATCGTCGGCAGACAGCGCAGCGGCACCACCGTGTTCCGCCAGCTTCTGGTCGATGCGGGTGCGATGGATTGCGATGAGATCTTTCACGGCAACCTCGCCCGCCCCAACCGGTTCTTTGCCTATGTCGCCGAGCGTGCGGCTGAAGATCGCGCGCTGGTCCACCCGCAGCATCACATCCAGCTTTTTCGCGATTTTGTCGGGGTTCTCCGCGCCAAGGCCGATGGTGCCACGCTGGCGATGGATGTGAAGTATTTCGGGCTCAACCTCATCCCCGCGCGCGAGGATGTCGAGGGCCGACGGCCCTTCATGATCACCTATATGCAGCGCAACCACGCCCATGTCGTGCACATCGTCCGGCGCAACAAGCTGCGGGTGCATGTCTCGGCCGAAATCTCAAAGGCAACTGGGCGCTGGTCGGTCGGGCGAAAGGGACAGGTGCCGACCGAGAAGCCGCAACTGACCTTCGATCGCGACGAAACGCTCAAGACAATCGGCAAGCTCCAGGCGCTCGATGAAAAGGTGTCCCGTCAGCTCTCGGTCCTGCCCGGATATCAGCGCCTGACCTATGAAGAGATGTTTCGCGCCGATGGGCAGTTCAGCGACCGCACCATGGCGATCGGCTCTGCCTGCATGGGCGGGGTGGAGGTGTCGCGCAAACCCGCCAATCAGCGGATGAACCCCGAACCGCTTTCGGCCCTGATCGCCAATCATGATGAGATCTGCGCCGCGGTGGCGGATGGACCGCATGCCTGGATGCTGGACGACGCGTAGCGGAGCCTTCATTTGGGCGCGCCGCCCGTCTTGGCGGTCTATCCGCCGCGCGGCGCCAGCATGCCATGGCCGGTTCGGATGACGACAAAGAGCACCGCTGCCGCCACGACCATGCTGGGGCCGGTCGGCGTGTCCCATTGCCATGAAGCCCAAAGCCCGGCCAATGTCGCCGCTGCACCCGCAGCACAGGCAAGCACAGCCATCATCTCGGGCGTGCGCGACACCGGCCGCACCGCGGTGGCCGGCATGATCAGCATGGCCGCAATCAAGAGTGCGCCGACGATCTTGATGGCAAAGGCCACCACCAGGGCCAGGGCCAGGGTCAGGACCAGCCGCTCGCGCCCCGGGTGAAACCCGGCAGCATGGGCGACATCCGGGCCCAATGTGCTGGCCAGCAAGGCCGACCAGCGCCACAGGATCAGGGCCAGAACCAGCACCGCGCCGCCCCAGACCGTGGCAAGCTCGCTCCAGCTTACCGCCAGCACATCGCCGAAGAGAAACGCCGACAGATCCATCCGCAGATCGGTGATCAGCGAGGCGGCGACCAATCCCAGGGCCAAAGCGCCATGCGCAAACACGCCCAGCAGCGCATCCGCGCCGGTTTGCCGGGTCGACAGGGTCGACAATGCCAGACCAATTGCCAGCGACACCGCCAAAACCCCGGCCGCAATTGGCAGCTCCACGGCCCAGGCAAGCGCCACGCCCAAGATCGCGGCATGCGCGGTCGCGTCGCCGAAATAGGCCATGCGGCGCCAGATGATGAAGCAGCCCAGCGGCCCCGCGGCCAGCGCAACGCCGAGCCCGGCCAGCCCGGCGCGGATCATGAAGTCGGGCAGCATCAGTCGACGGCTTCTTTGGGTCCGGATGTGCTGGCGCGGTCATGTGCGATGGGAGACCCACCCGGACCAGGCATGGCGGAGCCGACGGGAAACGCGTCATGCGCGTGATCGTGTTCATGGCGGTAGAGGGCCAGCACACCGCGTGTGCCATGGCCGAAGAGCGCCCGGTATTCCGGCGCCGAGGCCACGATCGCCGGTGTGCCCTGGCAGCACAGATGGGTGTTGAGGCAGATGACCCGGTCCGAGGCGCTCATCACGACATGCAGATCATGGCTGACCATGACCACGGCGCAGCCCAACTCGCCGCGCAGCTCCGCGATCAGGGCATAAAAATCCGCCGTGCCGGGCTGGTCCAGCCCTTGGGTCGGCTCATCCAGGAGCAAGACATGCGGCGTCCCGATGATCGCGCGCGCCAGCATCACCCGCTGCAGCTGGCCGCCAGAGAGGGCAGAAATCTGACGGTCGGGCAGATGCGCGATCCCAACCCGCGCCATGGTGGCATCCTTTGCCTTTTGCGGATGCCGGTGCGGCAGGTCGAGAAAGCGCGCAACGGTCATTGGGAAGGTCGGGTCGATGGCCAGACGCTGCGGCACATAGCCCAGCCGCAGCCCAGCTTTGCGCTGCACATGCCCGGCTTTGGCGCTCTGTGCGCCGATCATCGCGCGCAGCAAAGTCGTCTTTCCCGATCCGTTCGGTCCGACAATTGTGAGGATCTCGCCGGCGCCAACCTGCATCGTGACCCGGTCCAGAACCGTGCGCCCGCCAAGCGTGACGCTGAGGTCGACCACCTCGATCACACTCATGCAGCGGACCGGCAACCCGGGCACAGCCCTTCCGCTTCCAACACCATCAATTCGAGCGCAAAGCCGCTCTCTTTGGCAAGCATGTCCAGCGCGCCCTGCACTGCGTCCAGCTGCGCCTCGGCAACCGCGCGGCATTCACGGCAGACCAGGAACGCCGGGCCATGGCCTGATTTGGGGCGCGTGCAGGCGACAAAAGCGCTCAGCCGAGCAATCTTGTGGACGAGCCCTTGCGCAACAAGAAAATCGAGCGCGCGATAGACGATTGTGGGCTGCACGCTGCGCCCCTGATCGCCCAGCCGCGACAGCACCTCATAGGCCCCGAGCGCACGGTGCGATTCAAGCAAGATCTCCAGCACGCGCCGCCGCTGCGGGGTCAAACGCGCGCCCGCTTCGCGGCACCGATGCTCGGCTGCGATCAAGGCGTCGGCAACGCACCCGGCATGATCATGGGGCTCAAAGGCAAGAGGTGTGGCCATCGCAGACCCCATTGCATGGGACAGAAAAGTTGACGCTTGATTTCCCCCGGACCCTATCGCAACGTAACAACATCACACAAGGAGTTCCTGCGATGCCTTTCACCCGCCCCGCTTCGCTGGTCGTCGGCTTGGCTTTACTCGCAACGGTGTCGGGGCTTGCGGTGGCGCGGGCCGACGCGCCGCGTGTGGTGACAGATATCGCACCGGTCCACGCTCTGGTGGCACGGGTGATGGATGGGGTGGGCAGCCCGGATCTGCTCCTGCCTCCAGGCGTGTCGCCGCATGGCTATGCATTGCGCCCCTCGCAAGCGGCGGATCTGGCCGAGGCTGATCTGGTGGTCTGGATCGGTCCGGAGCTCACCCCCTGGCTTGAACGTGCGATCGATGGGTTGGCCGCGGACACGCAAAAACTGGAACTTGTCGACGCACCCGGACTTGTGCGCTTGGCCTATCGCGAGGGTGCAACCTTCGCTGCGCATGACCATGCGGCACATGACGACCATGCGGCACATGACGATCATGCCCATGATGCCGATGCGCATGACGACCACGCCCATGACGACCATGCTGAGGCGAAGGCCGAAGATGACCATGGGCATGACGACCATGCCCATGACGATCACGCCCATGACGATCACGCCCATGACGATCACGCCCATGACGACCACGCTGAGGCGAAGGCCGAAGATGACCATGGGCATGACGATCACGCGCATGAGGCCGCCGCCCATGATGATCACGCGCATGACGACCGTGACGACCACGCGCATGAGGCCGCCGCACATGATGATCACGCGCATGACGACCATGACGACCACGCGCATGAGGCCAAAGCAGAAGAAGCCCATGCCCACGACGAGCACGCCGACGATGAGCACGCCCACGACGAGCATGCCCATGACGAACATGCGCATGAGGCCGCCGCGCATGACGAGCATGCCCATGACGAGCATGCCCATGGGGACTTCGATCCCCATATCTGGCTCGACCCGCGCAACGCCGCGGCGATGGTCGAGGCGATTGCGGCAGCGCTGAGCGCAGCCGATCCGGACCATGCCGCCACCTATGCCGCGAACGCTCTGGCCGCGCGGACCGAGCTTGCCGCGCTGGAGCAGCGTCTTGCAGCGCAGCTTGCGCCGCTGCGCGGCCGCGCCTTCCTCGTCTTCCACGACGCTTACCAATATTTCGAGGCGCGGTTTGCGCTCGAAGCGTCAGGCGCGATTTCCCCGGGCGATGCCTCAGCGCCGGGTGCAGCGCGGCTGGCCGAGATTGCCGAGCTGATTGCCGAACAAGATGCGATCTGCGTCTTTTCTGAGCCGCAGCTTCGCGATCGCGCTGCGCGGCTCCTGTCGGACGACGTGGAAGCGTCGCTCGGCGTGCTCGACCCGCTCGGGGCCGAGCTGGAACCGGGAGCCGGGCTCTATCCGGCGCTCCTGACCGGGCTTGCCGACACGCTCTCCGGCTGTCTTGCGCCCAGCTGACATCGCTCTCACGACGCGGCTGTCGCCGATCCCGCGCTGAAGCTTTCGGGCTGTCTTGCGCATCCTGAAAGTCGGCCGACCACATCAACCGATGTCGGTGCTGACGCATCTTGTCGCGCACCCCTCGACCCGGATCGCCATTGGCGCCAGACTTGACCTCAGGAGGGCAGGATGGCGGTCAATGCAATGACAGTGTCGGCGGGCGAAGCGCTCGACATCCTGCGCGCCGGATGGACGGCGCAGAAAACCGGCGCGCTCACAACCTCCTGGATGCTGCACGGCCGGCCCGGCGTGGGCAAAACCCA
>JBCDDO010000046.1:0-11179 GCA_039180245.1 Pseudomonadota bacterium
CAACTCCCTGATCATCGCGCCGATAGCGACGATCATCTCGGTGTCGCTGGGGACGCTCGCGGCCATCGGGCTGAGCCAGAGCCACGTGCCCGGCAAGCAGGCGATCATGGCCGTGCTCATCTCGCCGATGATTGTGCCGCTGATCATCTCGGCGGCGGGGATGTATTTCTTTTACTCCCGCATCGGGTTGCAGGGCACGTATTGGGGCGTGGTCCTTGCGCATGCAGCGCTGGGCATCCCCTTTGTCATCATCACGGTGACCGCGACGCTGGTGGGCTTTGACCGCTCGCTCACCCGTGCTGCGGCAAATCTGGGCGCTGATCCGGTGACGACCTTTTTCAAGGTGCAGATGCCGCTGATCCTGCCCGGGGTGATCTCGGGCGGGCTTTTTGCCTTCATCACCTCCTTTGATGAGGTGGTGGTCGTGCTTTTCGTGGGCTCGGCCGGACAGCAGACCCTGCCCTGGCAGATGTTCACCGGTTTGCGCGAACAGATCAGCCCCACGATCCTGGCCGTGGCCACGCTGCTCGTTGCGATTTCAATTGCGCTGCTCGCCACGGTTGAGATCCTGCGCCGACGGTCCGAGCGGCTGCGGGGCATGTCGCCAGGCTGATCCCCAGAGCGCTGACAACAACATGGGGATGCCCGGCTTCCAGACCGCCGCCTTGACCGACGTTCATGCCACAGTCAGGCAATGTCTGCCCCTCCGGCCCGGGCTTGACCGGCTCGCGCCTTTGACCCAAGCAGAATGCGCAATCTGAGGGATATGCCCATGACCGTGACCCAGCTGACCCCCAAACCGGACACGCAAAGCCTGCGGGTCGATCTTGCTGCGGCCTTCCGCTGGGCGGTACGCGAAGATCTGCATGAGGGGGTGGCCAACCATTTCAGCCTGGCAGTGAATGGCGGCGGAACCCAGTTCCTGATGAACCCCAATCAGATGCATTTCGATCTGGTGCGCGCCTCGGACCTGCTGCTGCTCGACGCCAATGATCCGGCGAGCATGGAGGGGCCGGATGCGCCCGATCCCACCGCCTGGGGCTTGCACGGGACCCTGCACCGGCGCTTGCCGCATGCCCGCTGTGCGCTGCATGTGCACTCGCCCTATGCCACCGCCCTGGCCTGTCTTGAAGATCCCAGCCTGCCACCGCTCGATCAGAATGCGGCGATGTTTTTCGGACGGGTCGCGATAGATGCCGAATATGGCGGGCTGGCCTTTGAGGAGGAGGCCGAGCGCTGCTGCACCCTTTTGGCCGATCCGGCCAAGACGGTGCTGATCATGGGCAACCATGGTGTGATGGTGATCGGCGACAGCGTGGCCGAAGCGATGAACCGGCTTTACTATTTCGAACGTGCGGCCCGGACCTATCTGCTCGCGCTCAGCACTGGCTTGCCGCTGCGGGTGCTGTCGGACGATGTGGCGCAAAAGGTCTCCGACGAGATCGCAGCCTATCCCAGCCAGGCGCGCAAGCTTCTCGACGCCACGCATGCGATGCTCATCCGCGACGGCGCGGATTACCGGGACTGACCCGCGTGACCTCCGAGGCCGCCATCGCAGCCCTTGCCGCGCATCTGCGCGAAACCGCGGCATTGGCCGAGGCCGCCGGCATTCTGACCTGGGATCAGGAGACCTCGATGCCCGTCAAAGGCGCGCCGATGCGGGCTGAGCAGATGGCGGCGCTCGAAGCAGCGGTCCATGCCCGGCGGGCGGATCCGCGTATCCCCGACTGGGCCGAGGCGATGGGCGATGACCTCACCCCCGCCCAGGCCGCAAACCGGCGCGAGGCATTGCGCGAGCACAGCCGGGCCACCAAGATCCCGCTGCGGCTGGCAACCGCGCTGGCGCGGGAAACCTCGGCCGCGCATGAGGTCTGGGTGGCGGCCAAAAATGCCGGGCGCTTTGCCGATTTCGCGCCGACGTTGGGCCGGATCCTCGATCTCAAGCGCGAGGAGGCCGCGTGCTTGTCCGACACTGGGGCCGATCTTTACGACGCGCTCTTACAGGATTTTGAGCCGGGCCTGACGACCGAGGCCTGTGCGGACCTGCTGGGCGCCTTGCGTCCCGGCTTAAGCGCGCTGCGCGCGGCCATTGCCGAATGTCCGGCGCCGCCAATGCCGCAGGGGCCGTTTGCGCATGCGGCACAGATGGCGTTTGCCCGCGAGCTCGCCACCTGCTTTTGCTACGATTGGGATGCCGGTCGGCTCGACATCGCCGTGCATCCCTTTTCAATGGGCCGCGGCACCGATGTGCGGATCACCACCAAGGTGAATCTCGACACGCCGTTCGAATGCATGTTCTCCACGATCCATGAAGCTGGCCATGCGGTCTATGAACAGCGCATCGACCCGTCGCTGGCGCTCACCCCGGCGGGGACCGAGGCCTCGATGGGCGTGCACGAGTCGCAATCGCGGCTCTTTGAGAACCAGATCGGCCGCTCACGCGCCTTTGCCCAATGGCTGTGGCCGCGTTTCGAGGCGCATTTCGGCGCGTCTGGGCTGGACGGGCCCGACGCGCTGTGGCGCGCGGCAAATCGGGTCGAAACCGGCTTTCGGCGCACCGAGGCTGACGAGGTGCATTACAACCTCCATGTGCTGCTGCGCTTTGATCTTGAGCGCGCCCTGATCTCTGGCGATCTGGCTCTGGCCGATCTCGAAGCCGCCTGGAACGACCGGTTTGCCGCCGATTTCGGCCGCGAGGTGCCGCATGCGGGGCTGGGCGTCTTGCAGGATGTGCATTGGTCTGCAGGGCTTTTTGGCTATTTTCCGACCTATTCCATCGGCAACATCTATGCGGGGTGCCTCTTTGCCGCGCTGAACGCGGCCGAGCCCGATCTCGACACTCGGATTGCCGCCGGGGCCCTGCACGGACCGATCGACTGGCTGACCCAGAACATCCATCGCCATGGCCGCATGCTTCCGGCGACTGAACTGATCGAGACGGCAACCGGCGCGCCGCCGACGCCCGCGCCGCTTCTGGCCTATCTGGAGGCAAAATACACCGCGCTTTACGCGCTCTGATCTCGCTTGCGCGGGCGCACCAGCGTCAGGCCCGCGAACATCAACAGCAAGGCCGCCCAAATCCACGCGCTGTGCCGCTCGCCAAAGATCAGGATGCCGCCGAGAACGCCGGTGACCGTGACGATGTAGCCGACCTGCGAGGCGAAAACCGGGCCAGCCCGTCCGATCAGCCACACAAAGCCGCCATAGGCAAAGATGTGCAGCAGGGATATGCCAAGGATCGAGAGCTCGGCCGTCCCGGCGGGCCAGGGCGCGACCCATGCATCGAGCAGCGCGGTCAGCGGCAGCAGCAATGTCACAGCGCCCAGGAAAAGCCCGGTGAGGAGCGTCAGCGCATCCAGCCCCGCAGGCCGCCGTGCCGCAATGAACACGGTCTCTGCGGCGTAGGAGAGCACCACGACCGCCGGCAAAAGCAAGAACACAACCTTGGATGGGTCGGGCAGGCTGGTATCGGGCAGAGCAATGGCTGCGATCGCGGCCAGGCCCAGCCCAAGGCCGGCCAGGCGCCTCGCCTCGGGCCGCTCCACCCCGGCGCCCCAGGCAAGAAGCAGCGTTGCCATCGGCACACAGGCAATGATGATGGAGAGCACGCCCACCGGCAGCTCGACAAAGGCGCGAAAGGACAGTGCGTTCGGCAGTGCCGTTCCAAGAAATCCGCAAATCAGATAGAAGATCGCATGGCGTCGCGACACAGGCAGCCGACGATTGCGCGCAAGCAGCACCAGGCTGAGCACGAAAAGGCAGAGAACCGCGTTCAGGAAGGCCACGCCAACCGGATGGTGACCGGTCGACATCGCCATGCGCGACAAGGGCTGGGTGAGGCCCCAGGCCAGCCCGATCAGCGCCAGACCGAGCCAGGCCAGCCGTGCCGGCCGAGCCTCGGACCCACCGCTTTGCAAGAATTCGGTCATTTGAGGGTCGATCCGGTCCGGTCGCATAAGCTCCGCCAGAACGCGGATGGCTGCGTGTGGCATTCCCGACAGCGCAGGTCAATCGCGCAGCGAACCCACGCATGAGGGTCTCCATAGTCTGGACCGAAACCGCTATAGACAATCATCCCAAAGCATGACGGGTGATCGTGCGGGACAGAGGAGGAGTGCATGCGCCTCAGGGCACCAGAAGTCGACGCAACACCGCGCGGCCGCACGCGGCATTTGGGCAGCGCTGCGGTTCTCGGGTCGAGTCCAGCACGGCCAAGCCAGGCATGGAACCCATGACGGCCTCCGTTCTGACGCTCAATGCCGGCTCGTCCTCGCTGAAATTCGCGTTGTTCGAAGAGGCTGACGCGGCGCCGACCCTGCGCGGCCAGGTCGATCGGATCGGCGGTGCCGGGCGGATCCTGGCCGATGGCGCCGAATTTGACCGCATCGACAAAGCTGTGACGGTGCAGGATCACACCGCGGCCCTTGCCGAGGCGCTGGCCCTGATCGAGGCGCGGCTTGGCACGCTGAAGCCCGCGGCCGTTGGACATCGCATCGTGCATGGCGGGCCCGCCCATGATCGCCCGGTGCTGCTCGACCCAGCGGTGATTGCCGGGTTGGAGGCGCTCCGTCCCTTTGCTCCGCTGCATCAGCCCCACAACCTTTCCGGCATCTATGCCGCCCAGCAGGCCTTTCCCGACGCGCATCAGATCGGCTGTTTCGATACTGGATTTCACCGCAGCCAGCCCAAACTCAACCGCGTCTTTGCCTTGCCGCATCGCTACTATGAGCAGGGGATCTGTCGCTATGGCTTTCACGGGCTGAGCTATGCCCATATCAGCCGGGTTCTCGCAGCCGAGCATGCCGATTTGGCGCCGGGCCGGGTGGTGGTTGCGCATCTGGGCAATGGGGCATCGATTTGCGCGCTCAAAGAGGGCCAATCCGTCGCCTCGACCATGGGCTTCTCGGCGCTGGACGGTTTGCCGATGGGCACGCGCTGCGGCCAGATCGACCCGGGTGTGCTGCTCTATATGATGACGGAGGAGCGCATGGATGCCGCTGCCATCCAACGGCTTCTCTATCACGAGGCGGGGCTGCTCGGGCTGTCGGGCATTTCCAATGACATGCGCGAGCTTGAAGCCGCGTCGGATCCGCAGGCAGCACTCGCGATCGATTACTTTGCCGCGCGCATCCAGCGCGAAACTGGCGCGTTTGCTGCGGTCTTGCAGGGGGTGGACGCGCTGGTGTTCACGGCCGGCATCGGCGAGCACTCAGCCACGTTGCGTGCGCGCGTCTGCGACGGGCTCGGTTGGCTTGGGATTGCGCTCGACCCGGCGCGCAACCGCGTCCATGCGCGTGAGATCTCCGACGAGACCTCACCGGTCAAAGTGCTGGTCATTCCCACCGATGAGGAGGCGGAAATTGCCCGCAGCGCGCGCGCCCTGCTCGATGCCTAGCGCTGGCGCCCATAGATGTCATTATGCGTCACCGGGCGGCCCTCGGCATCCGGGAAGATGGTGAAATAGCCCAGTGTCACCCGGATCGGTTCGGCCGGCATGTCAAAGGTTCCCGGGCCGTCGGCGTGGCGTTGCACTTCGGCCGCGTCGATTTCCAACAACCAGGCAACCAGCGCCTCCCAGTTCTCTACGCGCACACAGCCATGCGACAGCGCCCGCGCCTCGCGGCTGAAAAGCTGGGGACGGTTGGTGCTGTGCAGATAGATCAGCATGCCGGGCTGCAGTCGGATCGCTGCCAGACCCAGCGGGTTGTTGCGCCCTGGCGGCCGGCGGAAATCCTTGTAAGCGCCGCTCGCAACCATTCTGGGCGTCGGCCGCCAGCTGGGTCGAAACCGCACGACCGATGTGTGGGTTTCCATCACCGGCGTCTGGTTGCGCGGCGAGCCGACAATGGCGCGGCTGCGCAGCACCGGTTCTCCATCCTCGAATGCGATGATCTCAAAGCTGGGAATATTGACCAGGATCGCCTTTCCGGTGCGCGGAACGGTGTAGTCGATGTTCAGCCGATCGAGATGGTCCTGAAAGCTGGGCGGTGGCGGCGCTTTGGCCACGCTCGGGGCTTGCTGCACCGGCGCGGGCGTGCAGGCCGCGGTCAGCGCCAGGGCGGCAAGGGCGGCAAATCGGGCGAGCCAAGCAAGGCCAGAACGGCCAGGCATGGCGACAGGATTGGAGCTGGCCATCAATCTCGTCTCTCTCAATCGGCTGAACCGGTGTAGCGGCGGGGCTTATGCTGCGTATTGCACGAAATCGTGAACAGCGCGTGCAGGCCATGCGCCGACGCATGCCGGCGACAGGCGGCGCCGGCGCGGTTCGCGGCCCTAGACCGGGTCCGATGTGCCGGGCGTGTCGGCCAGGTCGGAGGTCGGCGCGCCGATATTGCCCGGCGCGACCGAGACCGATTTGACAATCGCATGGCAGGCCAGGCCGGGCACAAGCCCCAGGGTTTCGGCGGAGCGCCGGGTGATGCGGGCCAGCAAAAGCTCCTCGCCCGCGCGCAGCTGCACGATCACGCCCGGGCCGGTGCCAGGCCGCAATCCGGCAACGCGCACCGGCAGGATGTTGAGCGCCGACAACCCGGTTGGGGGTTGGGTTGCGAGGATCACGTCATTGGCCGGAACCCGCACGCGCAACCGCGCACCGAGCGGGGCCACGATATGGGGCACGACCAGCCGCCCGGCGCTCACAGCCAGTTCGGTCAACCCATCGGGCGCATGCGCCACAACCTGGGCCGACAGAAGCGCCCCGGCCTCGCGCACACCGATCAGCGGCGCGATGGCCGGATCGGCGAGCATCTCGGCCGCAGGGCCGGCTTGCGCGACACGGCCTTCCTCCATCACCACCAGGGTTGCCGCCAACCGCGCGACCTCTGCCACGGAATGGCTGACATAAAGGATGGGCAGCCCGGTGCTGTCGCGCAGCCGCTCCAGATAGGGCAGGATCTCGGCCCGGCGCGGCGCATCGAGCGCGGCGAGCGGTTCGTCCATCACCAGCATTCGCGGCCGGGCCAGCAAAGCCCGTCCGATCGCCACACGCTGCTGCTCGCCGCCCGAGAGTGTGTCCGGCGCCCGGGAAAGAAGCCCACCCAGCCCCAATAGATCGACCACGTCCGCCAGCGCACCGCGCGCGGCGCCGCCGGAGAACCAGGCACCGTAAAGCAGGTTGCGCCGTACGCTCATATGCGCAAAGAGCCGGCTTTCTTGAAAGACCACGCCAAGCCGGCGTTGATGGGGCGGCCGCCAGATCCCCGCTTCGGTGTCGAGCAATGTCTCGTCCTCAAGCCTGATCGCCCCGGCGCGCGGCCGCATTAGACCGGCCACCGCATGCACGACGCTCGATTTGCCGGCGCCCGAGCGGCCGAAAAGGGCCGTCACCCCCGCAGGTGCCTGAAACGCCACATCGAGAGTAAACGACCCGATTTGGTGGCGAAGGGCGACGTCGAGCGTCATGGCCGCGCGCGCCGCAGCCGCCGCGCCAACAGCTCGGAGACTGCCAGGGCCCCAAAGGCCAGAACAACCGACACGGCAACCAGCCGCAGGGCCGCCGGCTCGCCGCCCGGCACTTGCAAGAACGCGTAAATGGCTGAGGGCAGTGTCTGGGTCTCGCCCGGAATGTTGCTCACAAACGTGATGGTGGCGCCGAACTCGCCCAGCGCCTTGGCAAAGGCCAGGACGGCGCCGGCCAGTATTCCCGGCAGGATCAGCGGCAGGGTGACCGTGGCAAACACCCAGACCCGGTTCGCGCCAAGGGTGGCGGCAGCGGCCTCCAGCTTGGGGTCGACGGCTTCGATCCCCAGCCGGATGGCACGCACCATCAGCGGAAACCCCATGATGGCCGCGGCAAGTGCTGCACCCGTCCAGCGAAATGCCAGGACGATGCCGAATGTGTCGTCCAGAAACCGGCCCAGCGGCGCACGGGGCGAAAAAACCACGAGCAGGGCGTAGCCGGTGACCACGGGCGGCAGCACCAGCGGCAGATGCACCAGCCCGTCGAGCAGCGCACGACCGGGAAACCGCCCCCGGGCCAGAAGAAGCGCCGCTGCGATCCCGAATGGAAGGCTTGCGAGCGTGGCCACCAGCGCCACGCGCAGCGACAGGGCCACGGCCTGCCATTCCTCGGGGCCCAGCCAGGACATGCGGTCAGCCCGGCTCGGTGAAGCCTTGACGCGTCAGCGCCGCCCGGGCCTCCGCGCCCCGAAGATAGACCATGAAGGCCTGCGCCACGGGCCCGGCATCGGCCGTGGCGGCCGCCGGGTAGAGAATGGGCGGGTGCGCGGTTTCAGGAAACACGCCAAGAATGCCGACGCGCGGCTCGGCCGCCGCATCGGTCACATAGACAATGCCGAGCGGTGCCGCGCCAGCGGCCACCAGGGCAAGGGCGGCGCGGACATTGTCGGCCTGCGCAACCTGCGCGGCGACGCCGTCCCAAAGCCCCAAATGATGCAGCGCCGCTTTGCCATAGATCCCGGCCGGCACCGCATCGACCAAGGCCATGGCCAGCCGGCCCGATCCGAGCAGACCGGCAAGGTCCAGCCCCGGACCGATCTCGACCGGCTCCTGCGGCCCAAACCCGATCAGCGCCAGACGGTTGCCGGCGAGGTCGAAGCGCGAGGCGGCATCGATCAGCCCTTGCGCCTCCAAATGATCCATCCAGCCCGGATTGGCCGAGATCACCACATCCGCTGCCGCGCCGGCCTCGATTTGGCGGGCGAGGGTGGCCGACCCGGCAAAAACCGCGCGCAGTTGAGTGCCGGTTTTGGCCTCCCAAGATGCCCCGATTTCGTCGAGCGCGGTTTTCAGGCTTGCCGCGGCAAAGACGGTCACAGTGGCGGCGGGTGTATCCGCGCGCGCGAACGGGGCCAGGAGCAGCGCAATCAGCATCGACAGCATGCCGATGCGCTGCACCACAGGTCCAACCCCACGGCCAACTCGACGGCCAACCGCACACAGCCGCGGCGTGGCGCCAACCCGCGACGGCTCGATGCAAAGGCGCGGCCGTGCCACCTCGATCAGCCGCGCATGCGCAGGCCTTCGGGATCGTGCGGGGAGGGCGGGATCACCTGGGCCGCGCGTTCCTCGCCGACGACATGCACCGAGAGATCGGTGCCGCCATCCGCCGCGTCGGGATCGATCATCGCCATGGCGAGCGAGGCGCCGACATGATGCCCATAGCCCCCCGAGGTGATAAAGCCCACGCGCTTTCCGCCTTTCCAGATCGGCTCGTATCCCGAGGCATCGGCATCCGTCGCATCGATGGCGATCGTCACCAGGCGCTGCGGCGGGATCGAGTTGCGCGTGGCCAGCACCGCATCGCGCCCGCTGAAGGCCGGCTTGTCCCAATCGATCCAACGATCCATGCCGGTCATGGCCGGGGTGCGGTCCTGGGTAAACTCGGCCGACCAGATGCCGAAGCTTTTTTCGAGCCGCAGCGAGTTGAGCGCGTAAAACCCGATCTCGCGGATGCCCGCGTCGCGCCCGGCCTCCAGCAGCATCCGGCGCAGGGCAATATGCCCCGCAGCCGGCACGTTGATCTCATATCCAAGTTCGCCGGTGACCGAAAGCCGGCCGACCCGCGCGCGCAAGAGCCCCACATCCATCGGCCGGCAGCCCATGAAGGACAGGGTGCTCAGATCCTCATGGGTGAGCGCCTGCAGCACATCGCGCGATTTCGGCCCGGCAAGCGCAAAGCCGACCGTGGCGTCGGAGATGTCGCTCACCGAAACATCCGGGCCAAGATGGTCGGTGAACCAGCGCAGATGCCATTCGCGCAGATAATAGGAGCCCATGATCCACCAGGTCCCGTCGCCCCAGTTGAAAAGCGTAAGGTCCCCCTTCAACCGGCCGTTCGGTGCCAGCATCACCGCCAGACGCGCCCGGCCCGGCTTGGGCAGGCGGGTGGCCATCAGACCGTTGAGCCAGGCCTCCGCGCCCGGACCGGTGATCTCAAAGCGCGAGAAGCCGGAAATGTCGAGCAGCCCGACGCGGTCGCGCACCGCGGCGACCTCCTCGCCGACAATCGGATGGGCGTTGGACCGTCGCAGGCTGGGCGTCTCCTCAAAGCCCTGGGGCGCGAACATCAGCGGCGTTTCCAGCCCCCAGGTGCAGCCCCAGGTGGCGCCGGCCTGGGTCATGGCATCATGCGCCGGGGCCATTTTCAGCGGCCGTCCCGCGGGAAGCTGTTCGTTGGGATAGGTCATCACGAAGCGGCGGGAGTAGAACTGCCCGGTGGTTTCCCTGATGTATTGCTTGGCGGTGGAGAACTCGCCATAGCGGGCAATGTCCATCGACCAGGCATCGGTCTCGGGCTCGCCATGGATCATCCATTCGGCCAGCGTCTTGCCCACGCCGCCGCCCTGCAGGAAGCCCGCCATCACCCCGCAGGCAAGCCAATAGCCGGGCATGCCGCGCACCGGGCCGACCAGCGGGTTGCCATCGGGGCTGAAGGTGAAGGCCCCATTGACCCAGTTCTTCACGCCGACATGGTTGAGGCAGGGATAGCGCTTGAACGCCATCTCGAGCTCTTTTTCGATGCGGTCGGGCTCTTCCTGCAGCAGCTCGATGCCATAGCTCCAGGGCGCGCCATCCATCATCCAATGATCATGGTCGATCTCGTAGATGCCGACCAGAATGCCGTTCTGGTCCTGGCGCATATAGGTAAAGCCTTCCAGATCCACGGTCATGGGGACCTCGAAATCGAGCGCCGCGACCTCCGGGATCGTTTCGGTGACCAGATAATGGTGCTTGAGCGGCGAGACCGGCAGTTCCAGCCCGACCATGCGGCCGACCTGTTTGGCCCAGAGCCCGGCGGCATTGACCACATGCTCGGCCCGGATGGTGCCCTTTTCGGTGACCACCTCCCAGGCATCGCCCTTGCGGACAAGCTCGATCACCCGGTTGTGCTCGATGATGTCGGCGCCGCGCATCTTGGCACAGCGCGCATAGGCCTGAACCGTGCCGGTGGTGTCGATATAGCCCTCCCGATCGGCCCAGAGCCCGCCGATCACCCCGTCGATATCCATGATCGGACAGGCTTTCTTGATCTCGGCCGGGGTCATGAGCCGGGTGTCTTCGATCCCGATGGTCTGGAAGATCCGATAGGCCGATTGCAGCCATTCCCAGCGCGCAGGCGCCGAAGCGACCGAGATGCCGCCGGTCATGTGCAGCCCGATGCTTTGCCCGGACTCGCGCTCGATCTCGCGCAAAAGGTCGATGGTATAGGCCTGAAGCG
>JBCDDO010000047.1:0-11148 GCA_039180245.1 Pseudomonadota bacterium
GCATGCCCGACATGGGCGGCATGGGCGGCATGATGTAAGCCACTTCGGATCAACCGGAGGGACAGTGAGCGGGGGCTTTCGGGCCCCCGTTTTTCTTTTGACCGAAGAGCGCAGAGCCCGAAGGCTCCGGCCAAGTCGCGTATCCTCCTCGCCCTTGCCGTTCTTGCCGCACCGCTCCCGGCCAGGGCCGAGACCTGGGTGAGCGTGCTGGGCGGGCGGTATGAGATTCGCCTGTCGGACGGGTTCGCGCGCGACGCCAAGGGCGGGTTTGCGGATGTGTTTGTCACCGGACGCTTTGCCGAGGCCTATGGGTGGATCTTCGGCGCGCCGCCGGCAGGCGACATCCGTTCTTGCCGCCGCGCGAACGGGCACGGGTCTTTGTCGCCGCCTAGACCATGCCGGTGACAGGCTGGCCCCTTGTCATGCTGCGGTATGTCTGCGACCGGCGGTCGGCATCGGCATTCCAGATCCGATGGTTGGATGCCGAACGGCAGCTATGCCACGAAGCCTTTGTGGCGGGCCGTGCCGGCTAAGGGCCGTGCACCGCGCGCGACGGGCTGCCGATCTGCATCTTCGGCTCTGACTTCGTCGAAAATGAACGGCTGCGCCGAACTCTGGGCGATCTGTTGACCCCGCCCAGCGGCACGCCGCAGGACCTCCAGGATGCGCTGGCCAAAGCCGGCCTGCACGACACGCTACTTGCGGCGCTTGCATCATTGCGGCCGGCAATGACCGATCCTGCGAAATAGGGGGCCGGACGGGCGCGCGGCGCTCCTGCCACTCCGGGCCCGCGCCCCACACCCGCAACTTGCCCGGTCGGCAGGCTCAGAACGCATCCTTTCGCGACACGGTCGGACCGAAGATCGGCCGCATCGCGTCGGTATCGGCATAGTTCGGCAGATCGGCCATCGCTGCCTGGCCCTGTTCCGACCCCAGCGCCGCGTCATGCGCCTCGCGGCTGTCGAATTCCAAAAGCGCCATGCCGTCGAAAAGCTGGTGCTGCCCGTCGATGGGCGGGCAGTCGATGGGCGGGCAGTCGATGGGCGGGCAGTCGACATAGCGATAGCTGCGCAGGCCCGGCAGCGCGTGGGCCAGCGGAACATGCGTTTCGCCTGATGCTTGCTGTAATCCTCATAGGACATGCTAGCCTTGCGCTTTACCAAGTAAGCTGCTGAGAACATAGTTTTTTCTCCTCATCACCACCAAAGCGCCCGTCACGCCCTCGGGGACGATGATTGGCAGGCTGGCCGGCCTGGGATAAGGTTCGCGAGTGACGAAACCGGGCAGATCCGGACAGGGGGCGGCATGGATGGAAGCACCGAATGGCAGGTCGATGGCCCCGGGTTGGCCACTATGCCCACCCAGCGATTCTCGTGCTGCCGCAGGTGAGCCTGAGCGGCGCCTTTTCGATCTATGACGATTTTCGGGTCATCGGGCGGTTTCCCGGATGTGTGCACCCGACCTGCCGCTTTGACCCCAGGCTGGTCACGCTGTCCGAGGCGCCCGAGCGCACCCTGACCGGAGCCACCATCACACCGCATTGCGGTCTGGACGGGTGGCCGATGCCGAGATCATGATCATTCCGCCACGGCTTGATGATGGCAGTTTCGCCGGCCCAGCGGATGTGCCGATCTATCCCGAGCGCCTCACCGCCTATCTGCGCGACCGGCACGCGGCCGGGGCAACGATTGCCGGGCCCTCACGGGCGCCTTTGTCATGGCCGAGGCGGGTCTTTTGGACGGCAGGGACGCCACCACCATTGGCTTTATGAGACCGCGTTCCGAACCCGCCATCCCAAGGTGCGGGTGATCATCCGCGGCACGCTTGTGGGCAGTGGCCCGGGCGCGCGCCTGATCAGCGGCGGGGCCAGCGTCTATCCCTCCGAAGTGAGCCTGAGCCTGATCGCCGCCTTTGCCGGGCTTGCCGCCGCCCAGCAATTCGCGCATCTCTTCGGGCGCTACTGGCGGGGCGATCTCGACGCGCTTTATCAAAAGGCAGGGCACCCGCCGCCAGAGCTCGACGATGGCGCGGTGGCGGCGGCCTGTGCCTGGATCGATGCGCATCTCGACACGCCGGGGCTGGTGCAGGCCGCGGCGGCAGCGGCCCTGCTGACCGAGCGCACCCTGACCCGCCGGTTTCAGCGCGCCCTGGGCCTGTCGCCGGGCCAATGGATTGCCAAGCAGCGCATATCGCGGGCGCAGACCCTGCTTGAGACCACGCGATTGCCGGTCGAGGAGGTGGGCGTGCGGGTCGGCTATGCCGAAGCGGCGGGCTTTCGCCGCGCGTTTCGCCGCGCCACCGGGCTGGCCCCGTCCGAGCATCGACGGTGGTTCAAGCTTCCGCCCTCTCCGCTGCGTTTGGAAGCTCTTGCGGCGCAGGCCTAGCCCCGACCGAAATGTGCTTCGTACCGGCTCCTATCCGGCCGCGGCGCGGGCCTTGCGCCGCTGCACCGAGTTGAAATCGGTGCGAAACACATAATCCCAGAACGGCCAGAACAGGCCGAAATTGCTCTCATCATCGCGGTAATGGTGCAGCATGTGGTGACGTTTTTGAATGGCCAGGATGCGGTTGGTCATCGGCATCTGATGGGTGCCGAAATGCACATATTCCTGGATCATGTAGTTCAGCCCGCCCACGCCGATCGCCACAAGGCAAAACGCGGTGGGGTAGAATGGCCAGGCGATCGACGACGCCGACAGGAACAGCGCGAAGGCCACAATCGGCCACTGATTGCCGTTGATCGAGCCGCCATATTCCGACGGGTTGTGGTGATGGCCGATATGCTTGCGCGCCAGGTCGCCGGTCAGCATCCGCAGGTAGCGGTTCCGCGGCTCCCAATGATAGACCCAGCGATGGGCGCAATACTCGATCAGGCTATAGCCCAGCACTCCGGTGATGATGGCCAGCAGGACCGCCCATAGCGGCAGGCCAAGCCATCCGGCCGCCGCAAAATGCAGTGCCGCAAATGGCACCCAGATCAGGAACAGCTTGCGCGTTTTGGGATAGACCAACAGATCGCGCACACCGCGACTGCGCGTGCTTTGCGCGGGCCCCGGTCTGGCAGCCGCCGCTTGGGGGGCAGCGCCGCGCAAGCGCGGCGTCCCATGTTGGGCCTTGGGTGTGGGTCCGGTGGTCATCGTCACGGCCTATTCGCGAGCGTCCTGCACAGTGTTCTAGCGCAGCCTTGCGCCCTGTCACAGGCCCTGGCCCCGGGCAAATTGCCCCGCCGAACCGGTCTTTTGGGCTTTGCAGCGCCCGTCGCCCTCCTCTCCCTTGCCTTTCCGCGTCTGGCTGACGCATCTTCGCCTCCGCGGCCTCCCATGCAGGGGCCGCCCCGTGCAAAGGGTTCGGCGACGAGGAATGGGAGCGCGACATGGCCGGAGAGAAAGACACGTTCGAAGTGTACCAGGACAAGCGCGGCGAGTGGCGGTGGCGCCGCAAAGCCTCCAACGGTAAGATCGTCGGGGCTGCGTCAGAGGGCTATAAGGCCAAATCCGACTGCGAAGCCAATATGAATCGCGGCCCCAAGGACAGCGACAAATGGGAGTTTTACCGCGACAAGCGCGGCGAGCATCGCTGGCGGCGCAAGGCTTCCAACGGCCAGGTGGTGGGGGCATCCAGCGAGGGCTACAAATCCAAGGCCGATTGCGAGGCCAATGCCGCCCGCCAGGGTTTTGCGGGCTGAGCTCCGGGCTGGCGAAGAGCGGCCTAAGGTTTGGGGGTTAGCCCACGGGAGACTGGCGTCGGGGCCGGCCCGGCGCCACCAATCCGGCGAAGACACTGGCGACGGCGTCCACCGTCATGCGGGCATCGTCGGCCCGGTGAAAGCCGCTTTTGTTCGCCATCGGTGTCGCATCTTTCCAAACCATGCCGAGCCCGGTCCAATCGCTGAGCGGTCGACAGCCAAATAGAGCCCACTTCGCGGCGCGGTTTGCGGCGCGATGGCATCGGCGCAGCTGGACGCGTGCAGCGTGTTGCCAGCACCCCGCGTGCCCATGCCGGGTCAGGGTGTGCGAGCCTGGCGGGGCACGCCTAGCGGAGGCTCACCGTCGTCGGGGGCTCACCGTCGTCGGGGGCTCACCGTCGTCTGGGGCTCACCATTGGGGCTCACAGCCCGGGGCTCACCGCCGGCGCTTCACCGTCGGGGGCTCAGCCTTGTGACATGGCCCATCTTGCGCCCGTCGCGGATCTCGGCCTTGCCGTAAAGGTGGAGTGTTGCCGCGGGATCGGCCGCGATCTCCGCCCAACCCGCCGCATCCTCGCCGATCAGATTGTGCATCACCGCGTCGGCATGCCGCGCGCCATCGCCCAAGGGCCAGCCGGCGACCGCCCGGATATGCTGCTCGAACTGGTCGATCTGACAGGCCTGAAGCGTCCAATGCCCGGAATTGTGCACGCGCGGTGCGAACTCATTGACCACCAAACCCTGCGGCGTGACGAAAAACTCCACACCGATCACGCCCACATATTCGAGCGCGTTGAGGATCCGCCCCGTGGCCAGGGCCGCATCCGTGGCGCGATGCAGGCTGAGCGTCGCCGGCACGGTGGAGCGGCGCAGGATCCCGTCCTCATGCAGGTTCTCGGCGGCGTCGAAACACACCACCTCGCCCGTCGCGCTGCGCGCCCCGATCACCGAAACCTCGCGCTCAAACGCCACGACCCCCTCGGCGATCAGATCTCCGCCGGCCGACCAGGTGAGCGCGCGCAGCGCCTCCTCGCGCGTGGCGACCCGCTTCTGGCCCTTGCCGTCATAGCCCAGGCGCCGGGTCTTCAGAATGGCCGGCAGCCCGGTTGCAACCAAAGCCGCGTCCACCCCATCCGCATCGCTCAGCGGCGCGAACGGGGCGGTGGCAAGGCCCAGCCCGGTAAGGAAGCGCTTTTCCTCCAGCCGGTCTTGGGCGGCCGCGAGCGCGGCGCGTCCCGGCCGCACGGGGCGCAGGAACTCAAGGTAATCGACCGTGGCCAGCGGGACATTCTCGAACTCATAGGTGACGACATCGACCGCCTCGGCAAACTGTTTGAGCGTCGCCCGATCCTCCCACGCGCCGCGTGTCGCCGCACCCGAAACCTCGCCGGCCGGCGTGCCCGGCGCGGGATCGTAGATGTGGCAGCGCAGGCCCAGCCGGGCCGCCGCGATGGCCAGCATCCGGCCGAGCTGGCCGCCGCCCAGCACGCCGATCACCGCACCCGGCGGCAGCGGATCAGCCATGAGAGGGCTCATCCTTCATGCGGCACCTCGCCCACCGAGGCGCTGAGCGCGGCGCGCCAGCTGGCAAGCCGGTCGGCCAGCGCCGCATCGCCCAAGGCCAGGATCTGGGCGGCCATGAGCGCCGCATTCGCCGCCCCGCCGATGGCCATTGTGGCAACGGGATATCCGCGCGGCATCTGCAGGATGGAGTAAAGCGAATCGACGCCGGACAGCGCCTTGGTCGGCACCGGCACCCCGATCACCGGCAGCAGGGTCTTGGAAGCCAGCATGCCCGGCAGATGCGCGGCGCCGCCGGCCCCGGCAATGATGGCGCGCAACCCGCGCTGCGCCGCCTCGCTGCCATAGGACCACAGGCGTTCGGGCGTGCGATGGGCCGAAACGATGCGCAGCTCATGCGCAACGCCCAGCTCTGTCAGCAGTTCGGCTGCCGGCCGCATCACCGGCCAGTCCGACTGGCTGCCCATCACCACCCCGATCAGCGGATCCGCCTGCATGCTTGCCCCTTCCTGCCGACGGCGCATTGCCCAACACTTCCGGGCCCAACACTGGGCCTAACGCTGCAGGGCGTAGCGCCGCTGGCCGGTCGCGACAAGGCCTAGGCGATGATGTCGGGGCAGAGTTCATCCTCGATCCGCGCGATCTCGTCCTTCAACCTCAATTTGCGCTTTTTGAGGCGACGCAGCGTCAGGGCCTCGCCCCGCCCGCGCGCGTCCAGCGCCGCGATTGCGTCATCAAGGTCGCGATGCTCCTCCACAAGCACGTCGAGACGCGCGCGCAACACATCCTCGCGCGACATCTGAGGGATCACGGATCGGGCTGCCGACGGGTCGCTGTCCTTCATGCCAATAGGATTACCGCAGAACGTGACGCGCTGCCAGTGTCGCAGCGCTTGCCGGCCCCGCTTTGCGGGGTTATCTGCCCTCTATGGCGCTTCCAACGGTTGTAACAAAACTCCTGCACCGCCCGCCGCGCGTGGCGGTGGTTCGGCTGTCCGGCGCGATCGGCGCGGCCGGGCGTTTCGGCGGCGGCCTGTCTGACGCTGCACTCGCCCCATTGCTGGAGCGCGCGTTTCGCCGCGGTCGCCCCAGCGCGGTGGCCTTGGCGATCAACTCGCCCGGCGGCTCACCCGTTCAATCGGCGCTGATCGCGGCCCGCATCCGGCGGCTGGCGGCCGAGACCGACACCAAGGTTTTTGCGTTTTGCGAGGATGTCGCAGCATCGGGCGGGTACTGGCTCGCCGCCGCGGCCGATGAGATCTATGCCGACCCCACATCGGTGGTGGGCTCAATCGGGGTGATCTCGGCCGGGTTCGGGCTGCACGAGCTGATCGCGCGCTATGGGGTCGAGCGGCGCGTGCACACCGCGGGCGACAGCAAGTCGCTGCTTGACCCGTTCCGGCCCGAGCGCAGCGAAGATCTCGACCGGCTTCGGCGGATTTTGGACGGCATCCATGCGGAGTTCATCGCCCATGTGCGCGAACGGCGCGGCGCAAAGCTCAGCGATGGGGATCTGTTCACTGGCGAGGTCTGGCTGGGCCGCGCGGCGGTTGAGACCGGTCTGATCGACGGTCTGGGCCATCTGGTGCCGCGGATGAAGGAGATGTACGGCGACAAGACCCGCTTTACGGTTGTCACGCCGCGGCGTTCGCTGTTCCAGCGGCTGGGCGCCCCGGGTGCCATTGCACCGGTCGCACTGCCCGCGATTCTCGGCTCGACAGATGGAGATCAGAGTGCCTTGGCCCGCTGCGCGGTCAGCGGTACACTCGATGCTCTGGAAGATCGCGCGCTCTGGGCGCGATACGGCAGCTGAAAGGCCTGACATGCTTGCCAAAGTCGCGACCCTTCTGCTGCTTTTCTTTGCGGTGCTGGCGGTGTTTGGAAAGTTCCGCTTTGGCATGCCGCGCATCGGTCGCCGTCGGGCGCAAAAGATCACTGCGGTGCGCTGCCGGACCTGCGGACGGTTGCGGCCGGAGAATGCGGGCTGCGATTGCGGGCGAAGCTGACCTTTGACCTGACGATCGATCGGGCCGCTCTAGACGCCCGACCACGCGCCTGCCCCGTAAGCACTATTCGATCCGCCAGCGCTATTCGATCCGCCAGCGGGCCTCGGCCGCGGCATCGGTGTCGCGTGCGTCGACCCAGCGCCCGCCCTCTGGCGTGGCCTCTTTTTTCCAAAACGGCGCGCGGGTCTTGAGATAGTCCATGATGAATTCCGCCGCCTCGAAGGCGGCGCCGCGGTGGGCCGAGGCGGTCACCACCAAGACGATGCGCGCGCCGGGCGCCAGACGGCCGACGCGGTGCAGGATCAATACCTCCTGCAAGGGCCAGCGGCGCCGGGCCTCGGCCTCGATCTCCGACAGGGCCGCTTCCGTCATGCCGGGGTAATGCTCAAGCTCCAGCGCCGCGATCTGGGTGGCACCGGCTTCGCCGCGCACCAAACCGGTGAAGCTGACAACTGCGCCGATATCGGTGCGCCCTGCTGACAGCGCCGCGATCTCCGCCCCGATGTCGAAATCTTCCGTGCCCACGCGCACCGTCATCGGTCAGCCCCGCACGGCTCAGCCGCCGGTCATCGGCGGGAAGAAGGCGATCTCACGCGCCTTGGCGATGGGGGCATCAAAACCCGCGACCTTCTGGTCGATGGCCACACGCAGCGCAGTCAGGTCGTCAAAAGCGGCTTGATGGGCCTCGCCGCGGGCGCGCAGCTCCTCAATCAGCTCGGTGACCGTCGCCGCCTGGGTCTCGACCTCCTCGCGCGCCGTGCCGATCCGCTCGCGCAGCCAGGCAAAATAGAGCACTTGCATCAGCCTCTCCCTTTCAGATGCGGACCCGCCTGGCGCAGATAATCAATGCCGGTGAGGATCGTAAGGCCTGCGGCGATCCAGAGCAGCGCCAGCGCCGCAAACTGCAGCCAAGCCGCCGCGGGCAGCGCCCCGGCCAGCAACAGGCCGCCGATTGCCAGCATTTGGACCGTCGTCTTGGCCTTGGCCGCAAAGGTCACCGGCAGTTTGACATCGCCCAGAAACTCACGCAGGCCCGAGATCAGCACCTCGCGCAGAAAAATCGCCACGCAAGGCAGCACCAGCGCCGGGCTCGGCCCGGTCACCGCCATAAGGGTAGCGAGCGCGATCACCACCATCACCTTGTCGGCGATGGGGTCGAGCATGCGGCCCATGGCCGAGACTGCCTTGAGCCGGCGCGCCAGCCAACCGTCCAAAAAATCGGTGAACGCCGCCACAGCGAAGAGCATGAAGGCCCAAAGAAAGGCCGCCGGGCTTTGCGCCAGCATCAGGATGAGCGCGAGCGCCGGCGCGGCAAGGATCCGCATGAGAGTGAGCAGATTGGGAAGCGTGGCCAGCATAGCGCGGCTTATCGCCCGCGCGTGCACCCGGTGCAATGGGCGTTTAGGCGGGTCGGGTCTGCGCCGCCGTGCCGCCCAAACAGCGCTCAAAAAAGAGATCCGCCGGCATGGGCGCGCCAAAGTGAAAGCCCTGCAATGTGTCGCAGCCCATCTCGGTCAGAATGTCGGCCTGAACTTGGGTCTCAATTCCTTCGGCCACCACGCCGATGCCCAGAATGCTGCCGATCTCGACAATGCTCAAAAGCAGATCGCGCGCCGGGCCGGGCGTTTCAATCCCGCTCATAAACTGTGCATCGATTTTCAACCGGTCCGGCTGGATCCGGCGCAAGCCCATGATGGAGGCGTGCCCGGTGCCGAAATCATCGATCTCAACGCCGATGCGCAAGTCGCGCAACGCGTCAATGGTCCATTGAATGCGGGCATTGGCCTGGTCGAGGAAGGTCGATTCGACCAGCTCGAAACTGATGGCATCCGGCGGTATATTGCTGCGCTGGAGCGAGGGGATGAGGTTGGGATCCAGCAATCGGCGCGCAGAAACATTGACCGAGCAGCGCGGCGGGCTGAAGCCCTGGGCGCGCCAGCTCTCCCGCAGCTTGAGCGCTTGGGCCAGCATCATGGCATCGATTTCCGGGATCAGCTTCAGCTCCTCAGCCAAGGGCACAAAGGCGTTGGGCTGGATTAGGCCGCGGCTGGGATGGGGCCAGCGCGCCAGCACCTCAGCCCCCACCAACGCCCCGGTTTGGGCCGAAACCTGGGGCATGAAATAGCCGAGCAATTGCTTGTTGGCGACGGCGCCGGCAAGATCCTCGGACATCGCCTTCTTCTCACGCTTGGCCTGCGCCATCCGGCCGTCAAAAAGGTGGATCCGGTTGCGTCCGCGCTGTTTGGAGCGGTAGAGCGCCATATCGGCCCGCGACATGAGCGAGCTGAAATCGCCATGCCCGTCGCCCGCATAAGCCGCCCCCATGCTTACCCCGAAATGGCAACGGCGCCCGCGATAGGGCACCGGCTGGGACAGCTGCGCAATCATCTGTGTGCCGGCAGCCACCGGCGACTCATCCAGGGCGGATTGACGCAGGAGCACGAACTCATCCCCGCCAATGCGCGCGACATGGTCGCCCTCGCGGGCCACTTCCTTGAGCCTTTGGCCCAGTTTGACGAGGACCTCATCGCCTGCGGCATGGCCCAAAGTGTCGTTGATCGCCTTGAAGAGATCGAGATCGGCATAATAGAGCAGCACCGCATCGCCCCGGTCTTGCGCTGCGGCCAGAACCTCATCGAGACCGCGGCGGTTGAGCAGCCCGGTCAGCCCGTCATGGCGCGCCTGCCAGTCATTTTCCTGCATGGCGTCTTCGAGGTCTTTGAGGAGCTTGCGGCGCGCCGTCACGTCGCGCTGCACCGAGACCCAATAATGGAACCAGCCCGTCTCGTCCGCGATCGGCCGTATGACGATCTCCGACCAGTAAGGCTCGCCATTCTTCTTATAATTCAGGATTTCCGCGCGCACGGTTTTCCACCGCCGCAACTCGCGGCCGATCCGCCTGGCCTCGTTGAAATCTGTCTCGGGTCCTTGAAACATGCGCGGCGAGCGTCCGATGACCTCCGCGGCCGTGTACCCGGTATGCTGCGTAAACGCCTCATTCACAAAGACGATTTCCGGACCCGGACTGTCGAAGGGCTCGGCGCGGCACACAAGGATCACATCTTCCGTGTGGCGGTGGATACCTGAAATGAGGTCCTGCAAATCCATAGCGCGCTCCCGCAAGGAACCTTGGCTCTAGCTGGCGCGCCTTGCTGATTCGTGAAGCGCTCAGCTTTCCTCGTGGAAATGGGCGTGGATCGCTTCGGCCAGGGTCTGCGAGATGCCAGGTGCGGCCTTAAGATCCGCAAGTGCTGCCCGCTCCACCGCCCGCGCCGAGCCAAAATGCGCCAAGAGCGCACGCTTGCGCGCTGCGCCCACCCCGGGAACCTCGTCAAGCGGCGAGGCGCTGATCGATTTCGCACGTTTGGCGCGATGCGTGCCAATTGCAAACCGGTGCGCCTCATCGCGCAGTCTTTGCAGAAAATAGAGCACCGGGTCGCGGAAGGGCAGCGCGCGCGGCGGCTGGCCGGGGCGATAGAACACCTCCTTGCCGGCGTCGCGCTCGGTTCCCTTGGCCACGCCGATCAGCTCGACATCCTCGACCCCGATCTCGCGCAGCGCGCCCAACGCGGCCGAAACCTGCCCGGGCCCGCCATCGATCAGCACCAGATCGGGCCAAGCGTCGCCCTCGCGGTCAGGGTCTTCCTTTTGCAGGCGCGAAAACCGCCGGGTCAGCACCTCGCGCATCATGCCGAAATCATCCCCCGGGGTGATGTCGGTGGCGCGGATGTTGAACTTGCGATAGCGGGATTTCTCGAACCCCTCGGGCCCTGCCACAACCATGGCGCCCACAGCATCGCTGCCCATGATGTGAGAGTTGTCATAGACCTCGATCCGGGCCGGGGTGGCGTCCAAGCCGAAGGCCTCGGCCAGCCCGTCAAGCAACCGCGCCTGGGCGGCGGTTTCCGACATCCGGCGCGCAAGCTCTTCGCGGGCA
>JBCDDO010000048.1:0-11065 GCA_039180245.1 Pseudomonadota bacterium
CGCCCGTCCACCGGCGCCCGTCCACCAGCGCCAGAGAAAACTGCTTTGTGGTCCGCTTCACGCCAACGCCGCCCAGGCATGCTATACTGTAGAATATCGCGGGCAGCGCTCCAAACGCCTGCGATTCAGCACAGTGCAACGAGGATGATGGATGATCAAAGACAAGAGGTTGCGTCACCACATGCGCAAGCTGCTGACCACGCGCGAGCGGTTTTGCAACACGCTCGACAATGTGACCGGTCTGCTCACCTTGCCCGTGCGCAGCCGCGACCTGACCCGGCTGGCCGAGGAGGTCGAAGAGCTCAAGCGTCGCCGGAACGCGCTGCGGGGCGAGGTTTGGGCGATGCGGGGCCAGGTCCCGCAGGGCCTGCGTGTGCGCAGCAACCGCAAGCGTGGAATGCAAGATCCCGTCGAGGAGGCGGCGGCGCTGGTCGCTTCGGTGCGTGCGGATCTGCGCCGCGCGAGCCGGGCCATTTCGACAATCGAAATTGTGTGCGAAGCGCCGCGCACGCCGATCTATGTTGAGCTCGACCGCGCCGACCCGCGCACCAGCCAGATGGGGGTGATCGATCGGGCCTATGACGTGCTGCATATGTCGTCGCGCAGTGCCGATCAGGATCAAGCGGCCATCGCGGCCGGCGCGCATGCCGATATTCCGCTGGCTGCAAGTCTTTTCCTGGCCCATCTGCACGTGGCCTGGCGGGTGCTGGCGGCGCTGGGCCGCACCGAGCGGGCGTCCTTTCTCGATGTCGGCAGCGGTGCGGGCAGCAAGGTCGTGCTCGCCGCCCAGGTCTTTGCCCAGGCCGATGGGTTGGAGCTCGATCCGGGCTATGCGGCCGCCTCGCGCCAATTGCTGAGCTCGCGCTACACGTCCAACACCGCAACGATCGAGGGCGATGCGCTCAAATTCGACGGCTATCACCGGTATGATCTGATCTACTTCTTCCTGCCGATCCGCGATCGTGACGCAATGCAGGCGCTGGAGACCAAGATCATCACCGATGCGCGGCCCGGCACTGTGTTCATTGCGCCCTATGCGGGTTTTTTAGAGCGGGCCGAGCCGCAGGGCGTGTCCAAGATCGCCGGCAATGTGTCGATCAATGCGGCATCTCCTGGCGAGGCGGCGTTGCTGTTGGAGGAGGCGCGGCTCATCGGGCCCCTGCTGCCCGGACCTGACGGGTTGGTGCCAACCGCGCGTGACGGACTTCTTGCACCGACGCAGCATGCCCTGCGGCTGATCGGCTTTGCCACCTGATCGCATGACATATTTTCGTTGCTTGACAGATGCTGGGCCAAAGACCAGCGCCACAGCATGTGCAGTTTGATGAACCGGCCGCAGGTGATTGTTGTCGGGGCCGGCATTATGGGGGCTTGGACGGCCCATGCCCTTGCGAAAGCCGGCGCATCAGTGACAGTGATCGATGCCACCGGGGCGCCGGGGCGGGGGGTGAGCGCCGAAAGCTTCGGTTGGATCAACAGCCTTCATGCGCTGCCGGGAACAGAGGAGCATGCACGCCGGCAATCCGGTCTCAAGCTGTGGCGCCGCTGGGCGAAATCGCGTCCCGATCTGGCCTGTGTCGACATGTGCGGCGCATTGTTCTGGGCGGAATCGCCGGGGGCAAGCCAGGCGCTAGCCAAGGCGCGCGCCGCGGCCGGCGAGCCGGTGCAAATCGTCGAAGGCGATGCGCTCTCGCGTTATGCGCCGGGTCTAACTGGGCCATTCGGACCGCAGCTTGCCATGTTCAGCGCCCATGACCTGGCAGTGGATCTGCCTCTGGCATGCGCCGCCCTGATCGACGAGGCCCGTGCTGCGGGCGCCGAACTGCGCAGCCAGGTGAGCGCGCATGCGCTGTTGAGCGAAGATGACCGGGTCTGCGGCGTTGATACATCGGCCGGTCAACTCCGGGCCGATGCGGTGGTTTTGGCGACCGGCGCGGCGTTCAGCCTGTCGCCGCATCTCGCCGGCGGGTCGGACGCGCCGCGCGCTGCCGTGTCGCCTGCGATCATCGTGCGCGCCAGCCTTGCCCGGCCGCACCGGTTGGCGCATGCGATCCTGCAGGGCCCGGGCATCGAGATCCGACAACCCGCGGACCTGACGCTGCTGCTCGCCCGCAACTTGCAAAGCGGCATGACCGAAGCCGAACATGCAACTGCGGCGGCCGATGCGATCGGGGCGCATTTTCCTCAGGCTGGAGGTCTCGCAACGATCTGGGCGCGTGAGGTGGCACGCCCTCTGACACCAAGCTGGGTGCCGCCCGAGGGGGTGCATCTGGCCATTGCGCATCCCGGTGCGATCCTGGCGCCGCTGGTGGCCGAGGAGATCGTCGCCCGCATTCTGCCGAGCGACGCTGCCGACCGGCCCTGATCGTCGGCAGACTGGCGCTGCGGGTTGGCGCGTCGGGTCAGCCCAGTTCGAACAGGCGCAGCCGCACGCAATCGGCTTCGCGCGACCCCGTGCCCACGCCGATGATGCGGTTGAGCCAAGCATAGCGCGGATCGCCGGTCTCAAAGCGCGGCTGCGTTCGCATATAATAGTGCGACGGATCGACCTTTGCACCCTGAGCTAGGGCCTCGATGACGTCCTGCGGGCCGTGGCGGAGGCCGAAATTGCGAATGTCGATCTGTGCGCCGTCATCGGTGCGAATGACATAGCGGGCGTCGAGTTCGGCAGTGCCATCGGCCAGGATCGTCTGCCAATCCGCGCCGAGCGCGAGGATCTCGCCGGCAATGCGCCCCGAGGCACGCCCGCCGGTGATGGGAATGATCCGGCGCCGTCCGCGCGGGGTGTCCCCCAGCTCCATCGGCTCGCCAAGTGTGACGATCAGATCGGCAAGCGGCAGCAGGGGTGGGGTCTCCATCCTCACATCGCCTCGGCCTTGGCCGGCCTCACCACCCGAGGGTCATTCCCAAAGAGCGCCTCAACCTGCGCCGCTCGGTTACTCAGCATCGCGCGTTGATTGAGCGAGCCCTTGTCGGTGATCTCGCCGGCATCGAAGGAGGGCGGGGGGTCGAGCAGCATCAGCCGCGTCACCCGGCTGGCCGAGCCGGTGGCCGCCGCCGCATGGCGCGCCAGGTGCCGGGCCAGTGCAGCAAGGATTAGGGGGTGTGACGAAAGCAACGCCTCATCGGTCCGAGCGCCTAGTGCGCCTGCTTCGGCCAAAATCGCCTGCATCGCCGGCAGTGCCGGAAGGATCAGCGCCCCAAGCTCGGCACGGTTTTCGCCTGCGATCACAGCATCGCGGGCGAGCCCGCCGAGATCGTTGATCAGCTGTTCGCGCACAGCGCCCACGGCCACCCAGGTGCCGGTGCGCAGCTTGAAATTCTCGGCAAGGCGTCCATCAAAGAGAAACCCGGCCGCTGGGTCGCCGGGCTGGGCAAAGCGCATTGCGTCACCGATCCGGTAAAATCCCTCCTCATCGAAGGCCGCGGCCGTGAGGTTCGGTGCGCGCCAATAGCCGGGCGTGACCGAGGGGCTTTTCAGCCGCAATTCCAGCTTGCCGCCAATGGGCACCAGCTTCATCTCGACCCCGCGGGCGGGGATGCCGCAATTGCCGGGGCTGGGCGCATCGCGCATGCCACACAGCGCAAACGGCCCGGTTTCGGTCGAGCCGTAGCCCGAGGAGCGCAGCACCCGTTCGCCGGTGGCCTGCTCGGAGAGCTTGCCCAGAGCCTCCCAGGTGTGCTGGGCCATGCCCGCGCCTGCATAGATCAGATAGTCGAGCCGCGAGAAGAAATTGTCGCGCAGCACGTGGTCCGTCTCCATTGCATTGACCAAAAGATCGTAGCCGGCCGGGACATTGAAGTACCAGCTCGGTGCAATCTCACGCAGGTTGCGGATACTCGTGTCGATCGCGCCCGGGGCTGGCTTTCCCCCGTCGATATAGTGCGTGCCGCCGTGAAACTGGACCATGTAGAAGGTCTTCGATCCGGCCGCGACATGGTTCCACGGCGCCCAGTCGCAGATCACCGGCGCTGCATCGCGCAAGAACGCATAGCAATCGCTGATCATTGCCTGGTTGGCGCACAGACCGCCATGGGTCTGAACCACCGCTTTGGGCGTGCCGGTGGTGCCGGAGGTGAAGAGGAATTTTGCCACTGTGTCCGCCCCAACGGCGGCATGCGCGGCAGCCACGTCCTTGCTGGCTGGGGTTTCGGTCAACGCCGCGATGGAAAGACCGCGATCCGGCAGCGGATTGACCGAGGAGATCACGGGCAGGTCTGACCCAAAGACGGCCGAGATTGCCGACCCATAGGCCGCGCCATCCTCGGCAAAGATCATGCCCGGGGTGAGCTGTTCGGCAACCATGCGCAGCTTTGCGGTGTCGCGGCTGGCCAGCGAATAGGCCGGGGCAATGGCCGCGGAGGGGATGCCGACATGCTGCGCCCCCAGCGCTATCAGCGCATGATCGATGGAGTTTCCCGACAGGATCAGAAGCGGCCGCTCGACCGACAGCGCATGGTCCAACAGCGCCTGACCGATGCGCGCGACGCGCCCGGCCGCCTCGCCATAGCTGAGCCGGTGCCATCGATCATCAGCCCCGCGCTCAGCAATCCAGAACCGGCCGGGGTCGCGCGCCGCCCAGCCCATCAGCGGCTCGGTCACCCGCTGCGGATAGGGGCCCAGCGGATCTTCGCGCCAGATGCGGATCACACCATCCGGATCGCGCCGCATGCCAAGTTTCGGCGTCCAGGTTGCGATTTTGCGCAGCTTCACCCTCGGCACCTCCAGCCCAGCTACAAGATCGCAGTGTTGACCTTGAGCTTGGCGTTTGTCTACAAAGAAACAATCGGGCATGAGGGCGGGATGGACCAGATCGACGGCGTTTTGAGTTACAGTTGCGACGGGACGGTTGCGCAGATCGGGCTCAACCGCCCCAAAAAACGCAATGCAATCAACGACCAATTGATTGAAGCGCTGAGCGTTGGCATTGCCCGCGCCAATGCCGAGGCAAAGGCCGCGGTGCTGTTTGGGCATGGGCCGCATTTCTGTGCCGGTCTCGATCTTGCCGAACATGCTGAGCGCGATGCGCTTGCGGGCATCCGCAATTCTCGCCGCTGGCACGCGGTCTTCGCGGAAATGGAGTTTGCGCCCATTCCCTGGGTTGCGGCCTTGCATGGCGCGGTTGTGGGGGGCGGGCTGGAGATCGCCTGCGCCACCCATATCCGGGTGGCGGCTGCGGGGGCCTTCTTTGCCCTGCCCGAAGGGCAGCGGGGCATTTATGTCGGCGGCGGTGCGTCGGTGCGGCTTGCGCGGCTGATCGGGCCGGCCCGGATGGCGGACATGATGCTGTCGGGCCGGGTCGCGCGGGCCGACGAGGCTGAGCGTTGGGGCATGGTGCAATATGTGACCGAGGCCGACAGCGAGCCCGCCCATGAGGCCGTCAGCGACAACGATGCGGCGCGGGCGCTTGCCGGGGCGGCCCGCATCGCGCGACAGGCGGCCAGCAATGCACCGTTTTCGAATTACGCGGTCATCCATGCATTGCCGCGCATCCAGGACATGTCGCGCGAGGATGGCTTGATGGTCGAGGCGATGGTGGCCTCGCTTGCCACCGGAACCGAGGAGGCCAAGGCCAGATTGCGGTCGTTCCTTGACGGGCGTGCCGGCAAGGTTGCGCCGGATGCCCCGCGCCAAGACGGCCTTGGGCAGGAGAGCACGGACCCGGGGTCCGCGTGAGCGACCTCGCCCCAACATCTGCCGAGCCTGCATCTGCTGAGGCGTGCCAAATGCCAACAGCGTCTCGCATCAATCTGGGGGCGCTGGGCAAGGAGCCTGGCTTTTTGCTGCGCCTGGCGCAGCTTCAGGCCTATTCGATCGTGCTGGAGGGGCTGGACCCTGACGGGCTCCGGCCCGGGGCGTTCTCGGTGCTTTATCTGATCGCACAAAATCCCGGGATGCGGCAGGGCACGCTTGCCAAACATCTGCTGATCAAACGCGCCCAGATGACCAAGCTGGTTCAGGCGCTTGCCGCCCAAAACCTGGTTGCGCGCAGCGTGCCAGCCGGCGACCGACGCGGCGTTGAGCTTGCGCTCACACCGGCCGGGGCTGCGCTGCTCGCCGCGCATGCGCCGCGCTTTTTGGCGCAGGGCGATGCCGCGCTGCCGGGCCTGAGCGCGGGCGAGACCCGAACGCTGAAGACGCTGCTTGCCAAAACGCTTGGTCTCCAAGTGGCACTATGAACCCCGTTGATCGGAGTGCTGTCCACTCCCGCATCGAAGAACCCAGCGACACTGATCGAGAGGATGGCCACACCGCCTTCGAGACCAGCATGGCGCGCAGTTTTCGCAACCCGGCGAGGGTGGAGGGCACGCGTCCGACAGTTCTGCAGAGGGCTGCTATTCCCGGGAACGCAAAATCGACTGCGTGATCTGTCCCGTCAAGGCCGAGCGCAAAACCGGCTTTCGGCGCCACTCCAATGAGGAGGTCGCTGAGCTTGCCGCCGAGAAGACCGACATCCTGCTGGCCTTTGCCTCGATCGATCCGGCAAAGGGCAGGGCCGGTGCAGCAAAGGCGCGCCGTGATCGGGATCTGACGCCCAACTTGACCCATCTGCCTGGTTCCGGCACAGCTTCGTCAGGACAAAAACGAAAGCTCAACAGAAGCTGTGGGAGGAAAACATGACGGGTATCACACGCCGCTCGGCGCTTGGGATTCTTGGGGCCTCGACAAGTTTGGCGGCTGCCGGGCTCTCGGCGCCAGCCCTTGGGGCCAACCGTAAGATCACAGTGGGCGCGTTGCGGTTCACCAGCCATTCGGGCAGCTTCATCGCGCTGGAGCGTGGCTATTTCGCCGAAGCCGGGCTCGATGTGGAGTTGAGATTCTTCCAGGCCGCCCAGCCCATGGCCGTGGCCATCGCCTCGGGCGATGTCGATTATGCCGTCACCGCGATCTCTGGCGGGTTGATCTCGCTGGCCGACAAAGGCGCCATCAAGGTCATCGGCGGGGCGCTGTCGGAAGAGGCGGGCATCGATGGCCAGAAGATCCTTGCGTCGGATGCGGCGTTCCAGGCCGGGTTGACCAGCCCAGCTGCGCTGGATGGCAAGAGCTTCGGCGTCACCCAGACGGGTTCCTCCTTCCACTACATGGGCTCAAAGATCGCCCAGGCCGAAGGGGTCGAACTCAGCTTCAAGCCGCTGCAAAAGGTGGGCGCCATCATCGGGGCGCTGAAATCGAACCAGATCGACGCCTGGTCGATCGTGCCGCATATCGCCAAGCCGCTGGCCCGCTCTGGCGCTGTGCATATCATCGGCAATGTGGCCGATTACCTGCCGGGCTATCAGGTCACCACCGTGTTCACCTCGGCGGCCAATGCCGCGGATGAGCGCGAGATGACGCAATCCTTCCTGGCGGGCTTTTCGCGCGGGGTCGAGGATTACAACAGCACCATGATCGACCGGGCCGAGGGCGATGCCGGCGTCGATGCGATGGTCGATCTGATCCATCTTTATGTCTATGCCGACCGCCCGCGCGAGAAGGCCGCCCCGCCGATCATCAATGGCACCATGCGCCTCAATGCCGGGGCAGCGCTCAACCTCACCTCGGTCGCCGATCAGCTGGCCTGGTTTCAGTCCGAAGGCCTGGTCGATGCCGACATCACGCTCGAAACGCTGGTCGATGCCAGCTATGTCGAGACCATCGGCAGCTGACGCCTGACCGTCGCACGGGGCATGTGAATGGAGATCTGCCTGCGCGGGGTGGGCCATGATTACGGCGATGTCGCGGTTCTGCGCGACATCACGTTGGAGATCCCGTCGGGCAGAATTCTGTGCATCGTGGGGCCCTCGGGCTGTGGGAAATCGACCCTTCTGCGCTTCATCGGCGGGTTGGAGCGGCCCGATCGGGGCGAGGTGTTGCAGGTGGGAGACCCGCCCGCAGGCTGTCTCAACCCGCTGACCTTTATCTTCCAGGATTTTGCGCTGCTGCCCTGGCGCAGCGTGCGCGGCAACATCTCGCTGGTGTTGGAGGATCACAGGCTGGGCGCGAAGGCCCGGGACGCGATCATCGACGATGTGCTGGCGCGGACCCGGCTGAGCGATTTTGGCGCCGCCTTGCCCAAGCAGCTTTCGGGCGGCATGAAGCAGCGCGTGGCGATTGCGCGGGCGCTGGCGGTGAACCCAGCGGTGATGTTGATGGACGAGCCGCTCTCGGCGCTCGATGCCCAGACCCGCGAGCTTTTGATGGAGGATCTGGTCGCGCTTTGGACCCGCGCGCCGTTCACGGCTGTCTATGTCACCCATAACCTGGCCGAAGCTGTCCGGCTGGGGCATCGGATTGTCGTGCTGTCGCGCCGGCCGGGACAGATCCGCGAGCTCATCGAGATCGACACGCCTCTCGATGCCCGTGATGCGGGCGATCCGGCGCTTGAGGCGCGCCAGCGTGAGCTGTGGCAGGCGATGCGGGCCGAAGCCGAGGCCGCCGATGCCGAGCTTTTGAATGTCTGACACTGTCTCGAACTTCGATCGCACGCTGCCACCTGCCCAGCGCCGCGTGCCGTTCCGGGGCGGCGGCTTCCGGCCCGTCTCGACCCGCTGGATCGGTGCTGCGGTGTTCGTGGCCCTCATCGCGCTTGTCGAATGGGGCACCTGGGCGGGCTGGATCTCGGCCCTGACCCTGCCGCGCCCCTCCGATGTGCTGCAGACTTTTCGCGAGCTTTATGCCTCGGGCCTGCTCTTTGCCCATCTTGGCCCATCGCTCAGCCGCCTTGCGGTGGGCGCTTCCATGGGGGTCTCGGCCGGCATCGTTGTGGGCGTGTTGATTGGGCTCTTTTCGCTGGCGCGCTCGGCCTTGGTGCCGCTGGTTGCGGCGATCTTTCCAATCCCCAAAATCGCCTTGCTGCCGCTCTTTGTGATCTGGTTCGGCATCGATGAGGGGTCGAAATACGCGCTCATCGCCTTTGGCACCTTCACGCCGACAGTGGTGGCGACCTTCGGCGCGGTGGACAATGTCGACCGAACGCTCATTCGGATGGGACAGAGCTTCGGGCTGTCCTGGATCTCGATCGTGGTCAAGATCGTGCTGCCCGGGGCGATGCCGGGGATCTTGTCGGGCCTGCGCATCAGCCTGGCGATCGCCATCATCCTGCTGGTCGCCGCCGAGATGCTTGGCGCCGAATATGGCATTGGCCAATACATCCTGGAGGCCGGCTCGCTCTACGATTTGGAGCGGCTCTTTGCGGGCGTGGTGATCCTGTCGCTTCTGGGCGTGTTGGTCAGTGCTGCAATTGGCGTTTTGGAGCGCCGCATCCTGCGCTGGCGGGTCTAGACCTCATCCCACCTTCCGCTTTCGTGAGCGACGCGTCGACTGGCTTGGCGCGCGGGTTGCCAAAGCCGGGTTTGGCGGTTTTTTGGCCGGCAGGACCCCTCGCTGGCCCCACCGGGTGGGCCAATGGGGCTTTCCCGCGCCGCTCAATCGGGTGATTTCCGCATGGTCGCCAGGTGTCGGCGACGCCGCGATAAACTCACCGAAAACCGGATCTTTACGGGTCTTCTTCATTTCAGGAATCAGCAAGGCCACGATGGTCTGGCCCAACAGGTTGAGACGGGTAACCGCAGGCCCAATCACTGCTCAATCCGGCAGCAGACCGCCCAGCCGTTGGGCGCTGTGTGTGCTAGGTCACATTTCCGCCCCAATCAGGGCGCCACCTGCCTTTCGCACTGCAGAAATTTCATGTAGTTTTCTTGCAACTTCGACATAACTTGTGAACATATCGCGCCAGCGTTTGGGGCGTGGCATAGCGGGCGTGCGGAACGCCGGTTCGACAGGTCCCCGGCCGGGGTAGGCGGCACGGGGCACGGCAGGACAGCACGGCCTGTGCTGATGCCGAGGCGAGGTGTCAGATGGTTCAGAGTGCAGGCGCATTTGGCGCGCAGATCGGTCCCGGCGGCGCGGGCCACGCGGCGCAGCGCCTGTTTGCCGGTCAGAGCGGGGCACTTACACGGATCAAGACGGCACTGGCCAGCGGGCATCATCTGATTTGTCTCAGCGGCGCGGCCGGCATCGGAAAATCGCTGGTTGCCTCGGCCCTGGTCGACACGCCGCCGCCGGGCTTCGACGTGCTGCATCATGGGTTTTGGTGGCGTGGCACGGATGTCGTGGCCCATTTCGAAGGCCTGATCGCGGCGCGGATTGCTGCGCCCACCGGCGCCGACATCGCAGCATTGCTGTTGATCTGCGATGCGGCCGACAGTCTCGACGATGCAACGCTTGCCCGATTTGCGGCGTTTCTGCGCGAGCAGAAAAGCGACACCGGACCGGCGCTTTACGGGCTGGTGATCGGTGGCCCCGAGATGGCGCAAAGGTTGCGCGCCCTTGCGCCGGAAGTCGGACCCGACGCAACGGTCGATTTGGCGCCGATGACCCGCGAGGAGAGCGATACATTCGTCCATGGCCGGGTTGCTGGACGTGGCCTTCCGGGCGGGCTGACCGCGCAACGTCTGCAAGCCCTTTACGAGACCACTGGCGGCAACCCGCGCCGGCTGAAGGCACTGGTCGAAAAGAGCCTGTTGCAAGGGGCGCCCGCTGCTCCAGCCGCTCCTGCCGCGCTGCCTCCGCCAGCCGCTTTGGCAGCACCGGCCGTCGTGCAAAACGGCTTGACCTCGCCGGTGGCTGAAAAAACCGGTGCAGAGGAAGACGCACAGCGCTTGCCCGGCTATTTGGCCTCGCGCCCAGGCGCGCACGGGTCGGCAAAGGATGCGCCCAGCCTTGCGGCACCGATGCGCACAGCAGTGTCGGCGGTGGATGACGACGCCACCGTGGTGCTGCCCAAGGGGCCGCACCTCACTGCGCACCTCACTGCACACCCCTCCGGGCCCAAGGCCGCGCGGACGCCGATGCCGCCACCCCGTCGACGCGTCTGGCGCAACCTGGCGGCGTCGATCGCGGCGATCGCTCTTGTTGCCGGCGGTGCCTATGTCGGCGTGACGGTCGCCGGGCCAACCGCACAGCAAACACCCGAGCTTGCCGCGGGCGGCTACATTCTTCGTGCCGATATTGCTGCGGCGCCTGCACCGTCGCCATCGGCCCACACACCCAATGCGGCCCCGGTGCCGGTTGTTCTAACGCCCG
>JBCDDO010000049.1:0-10938 GCA_039180245.1 Pseudomonadota bacterium
CAGGTCGCGCAGCACCGTCAACGCCGGACCCCGCCGCAGGATCAGCCGCGACCCGGCCTCGGCCAGCCTGCGGCCGAAATGCTCAAGCCCCAGGCCAAGGCGCCATTTGGGAGCAGCGCCCAGCGCCTCGGTTTCCGGATCGAGAATGAAGACCGGGACAATCGACCGGCCCGAGGCCAGGGCCGCTGTGAGCGCGGCATGATCGGCGAGCCGAAGATCGCGCCGCAGCCAGACAATGGTCGTGGGGCCGCTGATGGATTTTGGGCTCGCGCGCATGGGTCCTGTCGGTTGCTTTTCTGTTGGGTGACGATACGACCAACAGATGGAAGCGGATCAGAATCCCACACGACCAATGCATGGAACTTGGTTCCATCTAGCGGTCAGATCAGACCCTTTGCAAGCCGTCTCTGGATGATTGCCTCGATATCGGGGCGCGCATGCGCCGCAATCTCCGCGGCAAGGCGCAAGTCATCGGCATCTTCCAGATCCTCCAGATCGTTCGAAACCGGCGGCGTTTCGGCACTGGGAAATTGCGCGTCCCAGCTCGTGCCCCAAACCGACTCGGCGAAGTCGGCGTTGCCTCTCTGCAAAGCCTGGCGAACACGCGCAACGCGCGTTGGGGTGAGGCCCGAATAGGCCTTCTCGACCAGACCCGCGCGTTCGACCGCCTCAGCGACGCGCTCAATGACCCCCACCGTGGCCCGTGCCAGCTCTTGCTGGGTAAACCGCGGCGCGATCTCGGCGCTCAAAATGCGCGCAGCGGCGAGTTGAACCGGCCCGCAGGTCTCGTTCTGGCGCGGCACGCTGCGCAGCTTTGGCCGGACCTCGGCAAGCCCTTTTGCCAGCCCTTCCTCAGCACAAATCTGCGCCAGCACGTTCATGAAATGCGGTTCAATCCCTGTGATGCGAACCTCTGCTGCATAGGGTTGGAAATGGTGCACAAGACCTTTTTGGGCCCCATCGCCGCCCCCGTTTTGGCCGGCCGCCCCGCTGTCCCGGGGGCCGGTGCAATTGGCCAGGAAATGCTCCATTCGAAACACGCGGCCCTGCGCCCGGCGCGGGGTCAGCCGCTGGTCGAGAAACGCGTCGAAGCCGTGCGACACGCGCAAACCCTTGGCAAGCTGGGCATAAAACGAGTTCATCAGCACGGGCTGGTCGCGCAGATAGGTGACCACATGCACCCGATAGCCGCGCGCGGCGAAGTGATCCTGCACCGCCCGCGTTCCCTGCACATAGAGTGGGCTGTAGATGAACTCGCTGGAGATCAGCAGCACCTCATGCGGGCGCCGGGCGATCTCACGGTCGAGATCGGCCACCATGCCCGCATTGCCCTTGAAAATGGGGCGCCCGGCAATCTCGCGCATCAGATCGCCATGTTGGATGCCTTTGTGCTGACGCCCGGCTTTTGGATAAAGGATCCCGACCCGTCCAAGCGCGCGGGCGTTCGCGGCAAGATAGGCCTGAAGCGAGGAGGAACCAGTTTTGGGCAGCCCCGCATGCAACACGCACACGCGCCGCGCCGGGTGTCTGGCGCGGCGGCCGAAGATCAGCCCAGAAAACACTGGGTTAGACCCCCAGGCACCATCGAAGGATGCCTTTTTGGGCGTGCAGGCGGTTTTCGGCCTCGTCAAAGATCACCGAATGCGGCCCGTCCATGATTGCGTCTGTCGCTTCCTCGCCCCGATGCGCGGGCAGGCAATGCATGAAGAGGGCCTCGGGCTTGGCACGGGCCATCAGCGCGTCGTCCACCTGATACGGGCGCAGGAGGTTGTGACGTCGGTCCCGGCTCTCCTGGGCATCATGCATCGACAGCCAGGCATCGGTGACCACCAGGTCGGCCCCCGCGACCGCCTCGGCCGGATTGCGCAGGATCTCCACCTTGGATCCCTTGCTGCGGGCAAACGCGACGGCCTCCGGATCGGGATCCAGCGCCTCGGGCCCGGTGAACACCAGATCGAAGCCGAATTGCCCCGCGGCATGGGCAAAGCTTGAGAACACATTGTTCCCATCGCCCGACCAGACCACACGGCGCCCAGCAATTGGCCCGCGATGCTCCTCAAAGGTCATCACATCGGCCATGATCTGGCAGGGATGGCTGGCATCGGTGAGGCCGTTGATCACCGGCACGGTGGCGTGCGCGGCAAGCTCGTCGAGCGTGGCCTGGGCAAAAGTGCGGATCATGATCGCATCGACATAGCGCGACAGCACCCGAGCGGTGTCGGCAACGGTCTCGCCCTGGCCGAGCTGCATCTCCGCCCCGCTCAGCACCAGCGTCTGTCCGCCCATCTGACGAATGCCCACGTCAAAGCTGGTGCGGGTCCGGGTCGAGGGTTTTTCGAAGATCAGCGCCACGATATGTCCGGCAAGCGGGGCATCGGCATCCGGCATGCCGCGACGCTGGCCTGCCCGGGCGGTTTTCATCGCCCGGGACTGGTCCAGAATGCTCCGCAACGCGCCGGCCTCGACGCGGTGCAGATCCAGAAAATGCCGGGTCATGCCGCCACCGGCTCCAGCATCGCGGCGGCACGGTCGAGACGGGCTAACGCCTCGTCGATTTCGGCATCGGTGATGGTCAGCGGCGGCAGCAGCCGGGCGATATTGTCGGCTGCCGGCACCACGATCACGCGTGCGTCATAGCCGGCCTTGACCAGATCGCCCACCGGCAGCCGGCATTTGAGACCGAGCATCAGCCCCTCGCCGCGCACCAGCTCGAAGACATCGGCATGTCGCGCAACCAGACCCTCCAGCCCCTGGCGCAGACGCCCGGCGGCTTGGCTGACCCGGTCGAGGAACCCGGGCTTGGTCACCTCGCCCATCACAGCAAGACCCACGGCACAGGCGAGCGGATTGCCGCCATAGGTCGAACCATGGGTGCCAAGCGTCATGCCCGAGGCCGCGCGCTCGGTGGCAAGACAGGCGCCGATCGGGAAGCCCCCGCCCAGCCCTTTGGCCGCCATCATGATGTCCGGGGTCACGCCGGCCCATTCATGGGCAAAGAGCTTGCCGGTCCGGCCCATGCCGCATTGCACCTCGTCAAGGATCAGCAACACGCCATGCTGGTCGCACAGATCGCGCAGCCCCTTGAGGCATTGCGGGGGCACGGGGCGAATGCCGCCCTCGCCCTGCACCGGCTCGACCATCACCGCCGCCACATCCGGGCCCATCGCGGCCTGCAGCGCGTCATGATCGCCAAAGGGCAGGGTGGTGAAGCCGGGCAGCATCGGGCCGAAGCCCGCGGTCATCTTCTCAGACCCCGCCGCCGAGATCGCAGCCACACTGCGGCCATGGAACGAGCCCTCGAAGGCGATAATCCGCACCCGCTCCGGCTGGCCCTCATGGCTGAAATGCTTGCGCGCCATTTTGATGGCCATCTCGGCCGCTTCGGTGCCCGAATTGGTGAAGAACACCGTGTCGGCAAAGCTCGCCTCGACCAGCGCTTCGGCCAGCGCCTGCTGGTTGGGGATCTGATAGAGGTTGGAGGTGTGCCACAATCGTCGTGCCTGCCCCTCAAGCGCCTCGACGAGCACCGGGTTCGCATGGCCCAGCAGCGTCACGGCAATGCCGGCGCCAAGGTCCAGAAAACGCTCTCCGGTCTCGGTTTCGAGCCAGGGCCCCTCGCCTTTCACAAAGGCCAAAGGTGCCCGCGCATAGGTCGGCAGGACGGGCGTGATCACCTCAATCTCCTTTCCGGGTGATGAAAAAGCCCGGGTGCTGCACCCGGGCCTTGGATCGATGCATGAAGGGGGCCGCCAAGTCAACCGCAGCCCCCTGAGACAGGGGGTTCAGCCGACCAAGCCGCCATCGTCGCGCTTGACCGCCACGACCGCCGAGCGCGGCAGGCCGGCGCCATCGGGCCAGGTGCCGCCCGGATGCTGGATGCCCACAAACATGGTGCGCAGATCGGCCGACCAGCACACGCCAGTGACCTCGCAGCCCGACGGGCCGGTGAGGAAGCGCACGATCTCGCCGGTTGCCGGGTCGCCGGCCAGCATCTGGTTGTTGCCATTGCCGGCAAAGTCGCCTTCGTTGTCATCGTCGCCATCGGTCTGGATCCAGACCAGGCCGGTGGTGTCGAAGGCCATGCCATCGGGCGCGTTGAAGAGGTTGCCCGCATTCATGTTGTCCGAGCCGGCATTGGCGTCGCTGTGCACGGTCGGGTTGCCGGCCATGACATAGAGATCCCAGGCAAAGCCGGTGGCGGTGTGGTCGTCATTATCGGCAAACCAGCGCACGATCTGGCCGTATTTGTTGGCCTCACGCGGGTTGGGGCCGTTGACCGAAGTGTCGTCGCCGCCTGCATTGGGCTTCACGCCGCGGTTCTTGTTGTTGGTCAGGCAGCAATAGCCTTCCACCGCCTTGGGGTTCACCGCGACCCATTCGGGGCGGTCCATGGTGGTGCCGTTCACGGCCGAGGCGGCCATGCGGGTGAAGATGAGGATCTCGGCTGCGTCCATGCCGGTGGTCTCGGGCGTGAGCGCCAGCCACTCACCGGTCATGTTGTCATAGAACTTCGCCACATAGAGGGTGCCGTCGTCCAAAAGACCCTCGGTCGAGCCGCCCGGGGTGTAGACGCCGTTCGACACGAACTTGTAGAGATACTCGCCCCGCTCGTCATCGCCCATATAGACCACGACGCGACCGTCGCGGGCGATCGTCACAGCGGCATTCTCATGTTTGATGCGGCCCAGACCGGTATGCTTGATCGGGGTCGAGCTGGCATCGGTCGGGTCGATCTCGACGATCCAGCCGGCGCGGTGCGGTTCGTTGGGGTTGGCCGAGACGTCGAACCGCGGGTCCCATTTGTGATAGTCATAGCCCCAGCCATCGGCGCCCACACCGTAGCGGGAGAAGCTGGCCTCATGGCTGGCCGGCATTTCGCCGGTCGCACCGAAATAGCCGTTGAAGTTCTCTTCGCAGGTCAGATAGGTGCCCCAGGGCGTCTTGCCCGAGCCGCAATTGTTCATCGTACCGAGGCTCTCGGTGCCCGTGGGATCGGCGTCGGTCTTCAAGAGATCATGTCCGGCCGCCGGGCCCGCGATCCTCATCGGGCTGTTATGGGTGATGCGGCGGTTGAAGGGGCTGTCCTTGACAACTGTCCAACCGGCCTCGCCCTCGACGATCTCCAGCACCGTCACGCCCTGCAGGTTTTGCAGTTTCAGCACGTCATCGGCATTGGCCGGGGTGCCTTCCTGCGCGGCGGGCAGGTTGATCTTGCGGTTGGTGTATTCGGAGTTGATCGCGATCAGCTGATGGCCCTGGAACGAGAAGGTCTCCATGCCATCGGTGTTTTCGCCAAACACCTTGTCGGAGTTTTCAACTGGCCCACCCTCGGCAACATCATAGCCATCGGCATCCGAGACAAGCGGATCGCCCCAACGCACCAGCATCGACCAGTTGTAGCCGTCCGGCACATGGACCGTGTTGTCGGTCTGGGCGGCAATCGGGGTGAAGGCAAAGCGCGAGCTGGCTGCCATGGCGGTGCTCGATTTGAGCATGCCGGTCCCCATGACAGCAGCGCCCGAGCCGAACGCAACGACGCCGCCCAGAAAGCCGCGGCGCGAGATTGCACGCTCAACCACGCGGTCGAAATCCTGTTCGTCAGGACGGGGGAAGTTCAGCTCATCCCAATCGTCGGCGGACAGATCTGTTGGGTGGGTGTTCATAGCATTTCCTCTCTGTACGGCGGTTGGCCCGCCATATGGATGGGTGGTGCATCGGTTCGCCGGGGTCATAGCGCAGCGGTGACGACGCTATCGTGACACAAGCGTCCCGAGAAGCATTCTGCTAGCTATGGGTCGATTTGGAAAGCCCCGGACTAGCCCGGCGACAATGCCGAGCCAATGCTGTTGCAGGCCGCGCATTGATCAAAGACCGGCAGTTCCAGATCCAACGCGGCCTTCAAAGCCACCATGACATTGAGGAAAGGCAGAATGGCCAATTTGGGTGGCGAGAACCGCGCCATGGCCGCCAGGGCGGGGTGATTGGCCAGTTCGGTCCCCGCCTTGATGTCGGGCACCGGCGGCAGAAGGTCGAGTTTTTCCATCAGGGCGATGGCGGGCATCGGGATCGGCAGGGCAAGCTTCATCCAGCCCTTGAGCATCATCGCGATGCGGGTCTGACCGGCAGGTGTCATCGCATCGACGCCGAAGGCCTCCTTGATCTTGGCAAGCGATTCCAGCACCAGCGCGAGCTTGAGCATCAGCGGCCAGGAGACCGTCAGCTTGGGTGGGGCGAGGCCCGAGAGCAGCGACAGCCGGTTGGCCAGCGCCGTCGGCCCCACCGGATCGCCCAGCGGGATGTTCATCTTCTCAGCGATCTTGAAGAGCGGCGGCAAGCCCGCGACCAGCTTCATTGCTGCCAGCTTGGGCGGGCTGAGCCGCAGCGCCAGAATATGGGCGGGCGGGCTGGCCGGCGGGGTCATGCCGGTCGGGTTCATCGGGTCGATCTTGAGCGCTTCGAGCGCCAGCGACAGCCGTGCGATCATCGCCAGATTGATCACCGGCATGGGATTGATCGAGGTCAGAAAGCTCAGCCGCGGCCAGACATTGCGCTGAAACGAGGCCGCGGCCTCGTTCATCTGCAACTCAAGCATGGGAATATCGTCAAGCGTGAACACCCCGCCGGCGATGTTGAGCCCCGCCGCGATGCTGAAAAGCTTGCTGCCGAGCTTCACGCTGGGCAGGTGCATGGTCTCAAACCCTGTTGCGAGGCGGATATCGGCACGTTCGGCTTCCATGGCGATGCCGGCAGCCAGGGTCAGTTTCATCTGGATGGGGATCTTGGGTGGCGTGATCTTGAAGTTCATGCGCATTTTGGAGCGCGTAATCAGCTCGGTCGGTCGCTCGCAAAAACAGGCCAAGATCCGCCTCCTTGCCATTCAGTATCGCTCCAGATCTTACTCTAGGGTTTCGTCTGACTGAAATCGACCCAGGGCGCGGCCGGGCGGTGCGCCAGCGCACATTCCGCGCAAGTCCGGGACAGGCGGCGCGCACGGTCCGCCGGCCGGGGTCAAACCCGTCCGTGTGGCGGTTTTCAGCGCTCTGATGTGGGGCAGGGCTTGGCGAGGAAAGGGAGCCGATGAGCAGACCGGACATAGCAGGCGACGCAAAGCGGGCCTTTGAGCTGTTGCAGGCGGGCGGGGCCGCGATCCTGCCCATGGATGTGGGGTATTCGCTGATCGGCGGGTCCGAGGCGGCGCTTCAGCGGATCTTCACCGCCAAGGGGCGATCATCGGAGAAGCTCAACGCCATGCTGGGCGACATGATTTTGCACCGCGAAATTCACCGAACCGGCACCCGCGGGCGCGAACTGGTCGAGGCGATCACACTCGATTACGGCCTGCCCCTGGGCGCGATTGCACCGGGCGATCTCGACCATCCGCTATTGGGAAAGCTGACGCCTGCTGCGCGGGAGGCCAGCACGCGAAACGGCACCGTCCTGATGCTGCTCAACGCTGGGGCGTTTCACGCGGAGATTTGCCGGCTGAGCCGTGAGGCTGCGCATCCGCTCTTTGGATCCTCTGCAAACCGGTCGATGCAGGGAACCAAATTCCGGGTTGCCGATATCGAGCCCGAGATCGCCGCGGTCGCCGACATCGTGATCGATCACGGTCTGCGCAAATACCACCTCTATCGCGCGTCATCGACCCTCTTGGATCTGGAGACCCTGCAGGTGGTCCGGTTCGGGGCCTGCTATGAGCTGATCGCCGATATCGTGCGGCGCCATTTCGGCGTAGAGCTGCCGCCGCCGCCCGTTGGTCATCTGCGCGATCTTCTCGCGGGGCAGGTGGGCGGCACGGTTTAGCGCCCCACGTCACGCCCCCCGGATGGCCTTGAGCAAAATCTCGACATGGGCGGGGTCCGCCTCGGGCGTGATGCCATGTCCCAGATTGAAGATATGCGGGCCACCGGAGAAAGCCTTTGCAATGCGCCGCGCCTCGCTGGCCAGCCGGTCGCCGCCCAAAACCATCAAGAGCGGGTCGAGATTGCCCTGCAGGCAGGCATGCGGTTGCAGCATTTGCACCGCCCAGCCGGGATCCACCGCCGTGTCGAGCGCGAGTCCCTCGCAACCCGTGCCCTCAAGAAAGGCGGTGTAGTTCCCGCCCGCGCCGCGCGGAAAGCCGATGATCGGCACGCCCGGATGCGTGGCCCGGATGGCATCCACGATCCGTGCCACGGGGGCTATGGCATAGCGCGCGAAATGCGGCCCGGGCAGGGCGCCAGCCCAGCTGTCGAAGATCTTGACCACCTCAGCACCCGCCTCGATCTGGGCGATCAGATAGGCGGCGGTCGCCTCGGTGATCCGGTCGATGAGCGCGTCAAATGTCGCCGGGTCGCCATACATCAGCCGCCGTGCCGGGGCCTGGTCGGGCGTGCCGCGCCCGGCAATCATATAGGTCGCCACGGTCCAGGGCGCGCCGGCAAAACCGATCCGGGTGGTTTCGGGCGGCAGCGCCTCGCGCAGGATGCGCAGCGTCTGATAGACGGGGGCGAGCGTTTCATGCACCGCATCGGCCGGCTTCAGCCGGGCAAGATCCTCAGGCCCGGTCACGGTCGAGAGGCGCGGGCCTTCGCCGGTGACGAACCACAGATCCGCCCCCAGCGCCTGTGGGATCAACAGAATATCGGCAAAGAGAATGGCCGCATCGAAGCCATAGCGGCGGATCGGCTGCAGCGTGACCTCGGCGGCGAGCTCGGGATTGTAGCAGAGCTCCAGAAAACTGCCGGCCTCTGCCCGCGTCGCGCGGTATTCGGGCAGGTAGCGCCCGGCCTGCCGCATCAGCCAGACCGGCGGGTGGGGCAGGGTTTCGCCCGCAAGTGCGCGCAAAACTGTCTTGGTCGTTGGCGGCGCGAAGGTCATGGCATCCGCCCTTCCATCAAGCGTGATCGGTGTCGTGGCCAGCCGGAACCCGGGATCTGTCGAGGCCTGTGCATTCAGACCCCCGAAGCCGCATCATGGGGCAAGAGCTGCGCGCCCGCCTGGCTCAGCGCTTGGCCGAGGAGGGGCGTCACGCTGTTGGGGGCGGCCGCAGCCTCAGCCGCAATCCGATCCCACTCCACCCACCGTGCCGACGCGCCGCTCTGCGCCGTTGCAGCAGCACGCGGAGCCTCTACCAGGCTGTCGAGCTCGGTTGCAAAAAGCTGCACGAGCGCATGATCCAGCCGCCCGTCCGCGCGGGTCGCGCGCAGTTCCAAACTGCCGCATTTGCGCAAGTCAAGACCCGACAGCCCAAGCGTGCCGCGCAAATGACGGGCCGCGGCGATGGCGTAATGCTCCGACCAGCGCGGCCAGCAGCGGGCGCTGGCGGTCCAGCGGCCAGGATAGTCCAACGCCGCCGCCCCGTGCCGGGCGACCAACAGCGCGCCATCGCAGATCACAAACACCGCAATCGAGATATGTTTCAGGCCACGATCGAGGATCTCGGCATGACCGACCGGCTGGACGGTTGTCTCATCCAGCCAGGCCGGCACAGCGTGGCCGGGGCTTTGCCCGTCGCCGCCCTGGGGCGCGCCGTTGATGCTGTCATCGCTGTTGAGCGCCTGCATGCCCCACACATGCGACAATCGCCAAGAAGGCTCAAGCACAAAGCCCAGCCTCGGCGCGCCCTGATGCACAACGTTGACCTGCGTCAAAGCCGCGCTGGCCAATCTTTCTAGGCTGAAGCAGACGTATATCGATATGCCCGGCATGCCCGGGCGCGTGCCACATCGTCGCCAAGCCACCGCCAGCTCGTTCGAGGACGCCATGGATTTCGACCGTCTGTTTGAGGATCAGCTTTCTGCCTTGCGTGCGGAGGGGAGTTACCGGGTGTTTGCGCATTTGGCGCGGCGCTGCGGGTCGTTTCCGCGGGCGGCGGATTTTTCGGGCTCGGGTTCGGGATCCGGCACGGGATCCAGTTCGGGCACGGGGTCCGGCTCGGGCACGGGGTCCAGTTCGGGCGCGGAATCGGAGACCGATATGGGGGCTGGCACGGGTTCGGATATCGGCGATGTGACGGTGTGGTGTTCGAACGATTATCTGGGCATGGGCCAGCATCCCGCGGTGCTCGCCGCGATGCATGCGGCACTGGATGAATGCGGCGCCGGGGCGGGCGGCACGCGCAACATCTCCGGCACCAACCGGCATCATGTGGCGCTGGAGGGCGAGCTTGCCGATCTGCACGGCAAGGAGGCCGCCCTTCTCTTTACATCCGGGTACGTGTCGAACTGGGCGGCGCTCTCCACGTTAGGCGCGCGTTTGCCCAATGCGGTGATCCTGTCGGACGCGCTCAACCATGCCTCGATGATCGAGGGCATCCGCCATGCGCGCTGTGCCAAGACGATCTGGCGGCATAATGATGTGGAGGATCTGGACCGCAAGCTGGCCGCCTGCCCGCCCGATGCGACCAAGATCGTGGCTTTTGAGAGCGTCTATTCGATGGATGGCGACATCGCCCCGATCGCCGAGATCTGCGATGTCGCCCAAAAGCATGGCGCGATGACCTATCTCGATGAGGTGCATGCGGTGGGCATGTACGGCCCGCGCGGCGGCGGCATTGCCGAGCGCGAGGGGGTGGCGCATCGGGTCGATCTGATCGAGGGCACGCTGGGCAAGGCCTATGGCGTGGTCGGCGGCTATATCGCCGGCTCCGCGCCGCTCTGTGATTTCATCCGCAGCTTTGCCAGCGGGTTCATCTTCACCACCGCGCTGCCGCCGGCCGTGGCCGCCGGGGCCGCCGCCTCGATCCGGCATCTCAAACGCTCGCAGGTCGAACGCGACGGCCATCGCGACCGGGTCGCGCGGCTGCGCGCCAAGCTCGATGCCGCGGGGATCCCGCATCTGCCCAATCCCAGCCATATCATCCCGGTGATGATCAAGGATCCGGTCAAATGCCGCGAGATCAGCGACATCCTGATGCGCGACTGGGGCATCTATGTGCAGCCCATCAACTACCCAACC
>JBCDDO010000050.1:0-10770 GCA_039180245.1 Pseudomonadota bacterium
CCGGCGCGGACCTTGAAGGCGGTGAAGCCGTCTTCGCCGGCCAGCCGGGTCAGCCGTTCGGCCTCGGCCTTGGGCGTGATGTCGCGCTTCATCGAGGACCCATAGGCGCGGATCTTCCCCGGGCTGCCGCCCAGAAGGCTCGCCACAGGCTGGCCGGCGACGCGGCCGCGCAGATCCCAGATCGCGGTGTCGAGCCCGGCCAGAGCCCGGCGCAGATAGGAGCCGGGGAATTTATGCTCGCGCTCTGTCACCAGATCGAGAAGATCGTCGAGATTGCTGCTGTCTTGCCCCAGCACCCAGGGCGCGACCTGGCGGTGCAGCACCTGCACTGTGATGTCGGCGTGATAGGTCGAGACCTGGCCCCAGCCAAAGGATCCATCCTCGGCGGTGACCCGTACGAAGCCCACAAACTCGGTGGCAAAGCTCTCGATCCGGGTCAGGCGCATTTGGCATCCTCCCGCATCAGATCGGCGGCGCGCTCGGCCAGCATGATCACCGGGGCGTTGAGATTGCCCGAGGTGATGTTGGGAAAGGCCGAGGCATCGACGACGCGCAGCCCGTCCACCCCATGCACCCGCAGGCGCGGATCGAGCACGCTGCTGCGCGCATCGGGCCCCATGCGCGCCGTGCAGCAGGGGTGAAAGACGGTCCAGGCCGAGCGTTCGACGAACGCGCGAAACGCCGCATCCGAGGTGACGTCCGGTCCCGGCGAGACCTCTTCGGCGATCACCTCGGCCAGCGGGTCTTGCGCGGCGAGCTCGCGTAGCATGCGCAACGCGTGGATGGCATCGTCGAGATCGGTGTTGGTGTGGAAGTAATTGGGCTCGATCACCGGCGCGGCCTGCGGGTCGTTGTTGCGGATGGTGATGCGCCCCTCGCTGGTCGGCCGGCAGGCGCTGACGCCCAGCAAAAACCCCGGGAACGGGTCGGGCGAGAGCATCGGGCGTTTGCCCGGCGGTGCCCGCAGATAGCTCACCGGCGAGAAGTAAAGCTGCATGTCAGGGGCGGTGAGCCCGGGGCGCGAGCGCACGAAGCCGCCGGCCTGGTTGACCGAAAGCGAGAGCGGCCCGCGGCGGGTGGCAAGATATTGCATCCCCACCCGCATGCGCCCCAGCCAGGGCCGCAGCACCTGGTTGAGCGTGGGCACGGTGGCGCGGTAATGATAGTCGACCCCGACATGGTCCTGCAGATGCGCGCCGACCTTGGGCAGATCGCGGATCACCTCGATGCCATTGGCGCGCAGCGTTTCGGCCGGCCCCAGCCCCGAGAGCATCAGGATCTGCGGGCTGTTCACCGCACCGGCCGAGAGCACCACCTCGCGCCGCGCCCGGGCGGTGACCCGGCGGCCGTTGAGCAGATATGTCACCGCGGTGGCGCGTCCGTCTTCCAGCTCGATCCGCTCGACATGCGCGCGGGTGTTGAGGGTCAGATTGCCGCGGTCCATGGCTGGGCGCAGATAGCAGCGGGCCGCCGAGGCACGGGTGCCGCGATGGGTGGTGATCTGGTAGATCGCCGCGCCCTCATTCTCGGGCCCATTATAGTCCTCGGTGCGGCCCAGCCCCTGCGCCTGGGCCGCAGCGAGATACCGCCCGCAGAGCGGATGGACCTCCTCGGTGATGTCGGCGACATGCAGGGGCCCGGTGCGGCCCCGCGACGGGTGGCTGGGCCCGGACCAGCATTCCATGCGGCGAAACACCGGCTCGACATCGGCCCAGCCCCACCCGGTGGCGCCGGCCGCGGCCCAATCGTCGAAATCCGTCGGATGGCCGCGCACAAAGACCATGGCGTTGATCGAAGAGGATCCTCCGATCACCTTGCCGCGCGGCCAGTAGCTGGGCCGTCCGCCCAGGCCCGGCACCGGTTCGGAGAGGTATTTCCAGTTGATCCGGCCGTCATAATAGGCCTTGCCATAGCCGATGGGCATGCGGATCCAGGGATTGATGTCATGCCCGCCCGCTTCGAGCACCAGAACACGGGCCGTGCGGTCCTCAGAAAGGCGGTTGGCCATGACCGAGCCGGCCGAGCCTGCGCCGATGACAATGTAGTCGTAGATATGCATGGCGCCTCTCATCCTGCCCTGCAGCAGAGGCGGTCGCGGCCGCGCAGGTGTCAAGCCCCGATGCGCCGCCGCCTAAGCCCAATCCGTCGCTGCGATGGCGCTGTTGGATTTGAGTATTTTTGCCAAGACGAAGGGGCGGGGGTGGCGCTTTGCCCCGGATCGGGGTTTTTGGCACTGGCAGTATCGGCCGGCCCCGGCGTCGGCCGGCCGGACAGCGCGGGACAGGAGGCATGGCATGAAACTGGCTGGGCTTGAGGTCTTTGTGGTCGGCAATCCGCCTCCGCGGCGCGGCGGGCGGTATTTCATCCTGCTGCGGCTGTCGACAGCCTGCGGCGTGACCGGCATCGGCGAGGTCTATGTCGCGAGCTTCGGCCCCAGCGTGGTTGAGGCGATGATCGGCGATGTGTACGCGCGGCATTTCGACGGAGCCGACCCGCACCGGGTTTCGGATCTGTGGCGCCGCGTCTATGGCCAGGGCTATTCGGCGCGCCCCGACCCATCGCTGATGGGCGTTTTGTCGGGGCTGGAAATGGCCTGTTGGGACATTGTCGGAAAGAGCGCGGGCAAGCCGGTGTATGACCTGCTGGGCGGGCGCTGTCGCGAGGGCTTGCGCGCCTATACCTATATCTATCCCGGCGCGGGCGGCGACAGTCATCCGCCAGCGGGCGCGCCCTCGGTCTATACCGATCCCGACATGGCGGCGGAGCAGGCCGCGGCCTATGTCGCGCAGGGCTTCACGGCGCTGAAGTTCGACCCCGCCGGCCCTTACACAATCTATGATGGTCACCAGCCCTCGTTGGCCGATCTCGACCGGTCGGAGGCCTTTTGCAAGCGTCTGCGCGAGGCGGTCGGCGACCGCGCCGATCTCTTGTTCGGCACCCATGGCCAGTTCACGGTGTCGGGCGCGCGGCGCATGGCGCGGCGGATCGAACCCTATGAGCCGCTCTGGTTCGAAGAACCGATCCCGCCGGAAAGCCCGGAAGCCATGGCGCAGGTTGCCCGGTCGACATCGGTGCCGATCGCCACGGGCGAGCGTCTGGTCACCGCGCATGAATTTGCCCGGGTGCTGGCCTGCGGCGCGGCTGCGATCCTGCAGCCAAATCTGGGACGCGTCGGCGGCATCCTTGAGGCGCGCAAGGTCGGAGCGATGGCCGAGGCCCACCAGGCCCAGATCGCACCGCATCTCTACAACGGGCCGGTCGGCGCGCTCGCCAACATCCAGCTGGCCGCCGGCATTCCCAATTTCCTGGTGCTGGAAAGCATCGAGACCTTCGGCGGCTTCCATGCTGAGCTTCTGACCAACCCCATCCGGGTCGAAGACGGCGTCGTCATCCCGTCGGGCGAACCCGGGCTGGGCTCGGACATCAACACCGACGTGGCGCGCGCCAATCCCTGGACGGGCGCAGATCTGCATCTCGACATGCAGCGCACACCGCTTCCCTGACCCAGCCAATCCCAGACCCAGCCAATCCCAGATCCGGCCGCCTCCGACCCAACCCGGCATCTTCTTCTTGGTGCAAATACTCCGGGGTCCGGGGCAGCGCCCCGGGGCATCCACCAATGCCTCAGCTCTCCGTCTGGCGTGCCAAAAACGGCAGGAGATGGCCCAAGATCACCTCGACCACCCCGCCATCGAGATCATGGCCCATGCCGGCGATTTCCACCCATTCCGACGCCGGCACCCGGGTTGCAATATCCCGCCCGTGATCGACCGGCAGCAGCCTGTCGCCCGCGCCATGGATCACCATCACCGGCAGGCTGATCTCAGGCAGCCGCGCCGCCCAGCCAGCGCTTGCCATGATGGCGCGATACTGCCGCGCCACCCCGTCGGGGCAGTGACACCGGTCAAAGGCCCGCCCGATCAGCGCGCGCCGCTGCGCTTCATCGAAGGGAAAGCCCGGATTGTCCCAGAACCGGTCGGCGGCCAAACTGTGCTCGATATAGGCAGCACGCGCGCCGGGCGGGCGCTCCAACAGCCTGGCGGTGACCTCCGGATCCCGCTCCGACAGCCCCTCGGCCAGGGAGGAGGACATCACAATCGTGGCACTGAGCAGCCGCGCGGATGCGGTCAACGCCAGCTGTTGCACGATCATTCCGCCCATCGAGATGCCGAAAACATGCGCCCGTGCGATGCCCAACGCATCAAGCACGCCCAATGCGTCTGCTGCCATATCCGACAGCCGGTAATCGGGCGTCGCATCCATCTTCTCCGACAGGCCGGTGTCGCGGTTGTCAAAGACCACCACATGGAACCCGGCCGAAACCAGCCCGTCGATCAGCGCCTGCGGCCAGTGGATGAGCTGCGAGCCCAAACCGCGGATCAGCAAAACCGCCTCGGGCGCGGCCGGCCCCTGCGCACCGCCATGCGTCTCGACCTCGATCGCGATGCCATTTGCCGTAACCTGCGCCATGTCGCCCTCCCGCTCAGGACAATCCTAGGTCCGAAACGGGCCGGGCGACAAGCCGGGGCCAAGGCTTGCCACAGGTCAAGCATCGGGTAATCTGTCGCCGACGCGACAGGGACCGCGCAAAAACGACAGGGAGACTTCCATGGACGAGCTGACCTATCTTGGCCGCAGGGTGGCCATGGGTGCCATCACGCGACGCCACTTCCTCGGCCGGGCCAGCATGCTCGGCCTCACGGCCGCCGCAGCCAACACCGCTCTTGCACAAGCCGTGCGGGCCGCCGGCCCGCAAAAGGGCGGCACCATCAAGATGGGCCTGCAGGGCGGGTCGGCCACCGACAGCCTGGATCCGGCCCTGGCCACAAACCAGGTCGCGCTGATGGTCACCCGGCTCTGGGGCGAGCCTCTGGTCGAGCTCTCCGACGATGGCGGCATCGTGGGCAAAGTCGCCGAAAGCTATGAGGGATCGGACGATGCCAGCGTTTGGACCTTCAAGATCCGCTCGGGCATCACCTTTTCCAACGGCCAGCCGGTCACGGCCGAGGATGCCGCCGCCTCGCTGATGCGCCATTCGGGCGAGGAATCGAAATCCGGCGCCCTGGGCATCATGCGCGGGGTGAAGGCCGTGCGCACCGAGGGCGACAGCGTCTTGGTCGAGCTTGACGGCCCGAACGCCGATCTGCCCTACCTGATGGCCGACTATCACCTGATCGTTCAGCCCGGCGGCGGGGTCGACGCGCCCGATGCCGGCATCGGCACCGGCCCCTATATCATGAAAGAAGTGGATATGGGCGTCCGCTTCGTGGCCGAGAAGAACCCCAATTATTGGGACGATTTGGGCAATGCCGGCACCATCGAGCTTCTGGTCATCAACGACAACACCGCCCGCGTCTCGGCGCTGCAATCGGGCCAGGTCGATCTGATCGACCGGGTGCCGCCGCGGGTTGCCGGGCTGGTGGCCCGCGCGCCCAACATCACCGTGCACCAGACCTCGGGCCCCGGGCATTACGTGTTCATCATGCACGCCAACACCGCGCCCTTTGACAACAACGATCTGCGGCTGGCGCTGAAACACGGCATCAACCGCCAGGAAATGGTCGACAAGATCCTGTTTGGCTATGGCTCGGTGGGCAATGACACCCCGATCAACCCGGCCTATCCGTTCTATACCGAGTTCGAGCAGCGCGATTACGACCCCGAGCTGGCCGCCGCGCATTTCAAGAAATCGGGCCATGAGGGGCCGGTCCTGCTGCGCACCTCCGACAATTCCTTTCCCGGCGCGCCGGATGCGGCCGCCCTTTTCCAGCAATCCCTGGGTGCGGCCGGCATTCCGCTGGAGATCAAGCGCGAGCCCAATGACGGCTATTGGTCGGAGGTGTGGAACAAACAGCCCTTCTGCACCAGCTATTGGGGCGGCCGTCCGACCCAGGACCAGATGTTCACCACGGCCTATCTGTCGACGGCCGACTGGAACGACACCCGGTTCAACAACCCGCAATTCGATCAGCTCTTGATCGCCGCGCGGGCCGAGCAGGATGTGGCCACGCGCACCCAGATGTATGCCGATATGGGCACCATCCTGCGCGACACGGGCGGTCTGATCTGCCCGATGTTCAACGATTTCATCGACGCCTCGACAGAGCGCGTTGCCGGCTGGACCGAGAATGTCGCCGGCTATGCGCTGATGAACAGCTACGCGCCGCATCGGATGTGGGTGGTGGGCTGAGCCCATGCCACCGATTTTGAGACTGCTGGTCCAGCGCATCGCGCTGGGCCTGCTCCTCCTGTTCGCCGCGTCGGTGTTGATCTTCGTCGGCACCATGATCCTTCCGGGCGATGTCGCCGAATCGATCCTCGGACAATCCGCCACCCCCGAAGCGCTGGCCAATTTGCGCCGCGATCTGGGGCTGAACGACCCGCCGGTCGAGCGCTATTTCAACTGGCTGTTTGCGGCGTTGCAGGGCGATCTGGGCACCGCGCTGACCTCGGGCCAGAGCATTTCCGATTCCATTGGCAAGCGCATGTCGAACACGCTGTTCCTGGCCTTTTGGGCCGCGGTGGTCTCGGTGCCGCTGGCCATTCTTCTGGGGCTGCTCGCGGTGCGCTACCGCGACCGCTGGCCCGACAAGCTGATCTCGGGCGTGACACTGGCCTCGATCTCGGTGCCGGAATTCGTCATCGGCTATATCGTGATGTTCTATATCGGCGTGCAGCTGCGATATTTTCCCACTGTCTCCACCGTCTATGACGGCATGGGCTTTTGGGATCGGATGAATGTCATCGCCCTGCCCGTGCTGGTGCTGACCCTGGTGGTGCTGGCACATATGATGCGCATGACCCGGGCGGCCATCCTCAATGTGATGCAATCGGCCTATATCGAAACCGCCGAGCTCAAGGGGCTGTCGGGCTTTACCATCATCTGGCGCCATGCCTTCCCGAACTCCATCGCGCCGATTGTAAACGTCGTCATGCTCAACCTCGCCTATCTGGTGGTCGGGGTCGTCGTGATCGAGGTGGTCTTCGTCTATCCCGGCATGGGCCAATACCTGGTCGACCATGTCTCCAAACGCGATGTGCCGGTCGTGCAGGCCTGCGGGCTGATCTTTGCGGCGATCTATATCGGGCTCAACCTGATTGCCGATCTGGTCTCGATCCTCGCGAACCCCCGGCTGAGGCATCCAAGATGAAGATCCCTGGCAGCGCCCTGATCGGGCTGTTCTTTACCTTCCTCTTCTTTTTCACCGCGATTTTTGCGGATTTCATCGCGCCTTATGGGCTGGGCGAAGCGGTGAGCACGCCGTGGGAGGAATCCTCGACCAAGCATTGGCTGGGCACCGACAATATCGGGCGCGACCTGCTCAGCCGGATGATCTATGGCGCGCAGACGACGATCTTCATCGCCACGGCCGCGACGCTTCTGTCGTTTTCCACCGGCGCGATCCTGGGCTTTACCGCCGCGGTGGCGGGCGGCTGGACCGATCAGATCCTGTCGCGCTTTATCGATCTGGTGATCTCGCTGCCCACGCTGATCTTTGCGCTGGTGGTGCTGTCGGTCATGCCGGTCACCATACCGGTGCTGATCGTGGTGATGGGGTTTCTCGACAGCACGCGGGTCTTTCGATTGTCGCGCGCGGTCGCCGTCGACATCAATGTGATGGATTATGTCGAGGCCGCGCGCCTGCGGGGCGAGAAGATCGGCTGGATCATCTTTCGCGAGATCCTGCCCAATGCGCTCAGCCCGCTGGTCGCCGAAATGGGGCTGCGCTTCATCTTCATGGTGCTTTTCGTCTCGACCCTGTCCTTCCTGGGTCTGGGCGTGCAGCCGCCGCAGGCCGATTGGGGCGGCATCGTGAAGGAAAACAGCGAGGGCATCGTTCATAGCGTCCCCGCCGCGCTGCTTCCGGCCTTTGCCATCGCCGCGCTCGCCATCTCCGTCAATCTCGTGGCCGACTGGATCCTCAACCGGACCACCTCGCTCAAAGGGGGCCGCGGTGGCTGATCTGGCAAAAAACGGCACGACGCTGCTCGATGTGCGCGATCTGAAGATCGGCGCCACGGTCTATCCGCCGGGCGAGCCGGCCAAGGATATCGAGATCGTCCATGGCGTGAGCTTCACGCTTGAGCGGGGCAAGGTGCTGGGGCTGATCGGCGAATCCGGGGCCGGCAAATCGACCATCGGGCTTGCCTCGATGGCCTATGGCCGTGGCGGGGTGCGGATCACCGGCGGCCAGGTGCATCTTGCGGGGCGCGATATTCTGCGTGAGCGGATGGGGGGCCTGCGCGCCCTGCGCGGGGCCGAGGTGACCTATGTGGCGCAATCGGCGGCGGCCGCCTTCAACCCGGCCAAGCCGCTCATGCAGCAGATCTTGGAGGCGACGCTGGAGCATGGCCGGGCGACGCGGCGCGAGGCCGAGGCGCGGGCGGTCGCGCTCTTTGCCAAGCTCGGCCTGCCGGATCCCGAAAATTTCGGCAATCGCTATCCCCACCAGGTGTCGGGCGGGCAGTTGCAGCGCGCGATGACGGCAATGGCACTCTGCCCCCAGCCCGATCTGGTGGTGTTTGACGAGCCCACCACCGCACTTGACGTCACCACCCAGATCGACGTGCTGGCCGCGATCAAGGCCGCGATCCGCGACACCGGCGTGGCCGCGCTTTACATCACGCATGATCTGGCCGTCGTGGCCCAGGTCTCCGACCACATCATGGTGCTGCGCCATGGCAACAAGGTCGAATACGGCGAGACGGACCAGATCATCAATCGCCCGGCCGAAGACTACACCCGGGCGCTGGTCTCGGTGCGCTCGATTGAATATCACGAAAAGGCCCCGTCGAACGCGCCGGTTTTGAAGGTCGATATGGTCACCGCGCGCTACCGCAACGTGCCTGTGGATGTCCTAAAGCGCGTGTCGGTCGAGGTGCATCCGGGCCAAACCCTCGCCGTGGTCGGGGAATCGGGCTCGGGCAAGTCGACGCTGGCGCGGGCGATCACCGGGCTGTTGCCGCCGGTGTCGGGCCGGATCCTGTTTGACGATGCCCCGCTGCCGCCCACGCTCGACCAACGCAGCAAGGACCAGCTGCGCGAGCTGCAGATGATCTATCAGATGGCCGATGTCGCGATGAACCCGCGCCAGACCGTGGGCACCATCATCGGCCGGCCGTTGGAATTTTATTTCGGGCTGACGGGGAAGGAAAAAGCCCAGAGGATCGCGGAGCTGCTTGAGGAGATCGAGCTGGGCGACGGGTTCATCGACCGCTACCCGGCCGAGCTGTCGGGTGGACAGAAACAGCGGGTCTGCATTGCCCGCGCGCTTGCGGCCAAGCCCAAGCTGATCATTTGCGACGAGGTGACCAGCGCGCTCGACCCCTTGGTCGCGGACGGGATCCTGAAGCTTTTGTTGCGGCTGCAAAAGGCCGAGGATGTCGCCTATCTCTTCATCACCCATGATCTGGCGACAGTGAAGGCGATCGCCGACAGCATTGCGGTGATGTATCGCGGCGAGGTCGTACGCTTTGGGCCCAAAAGCGATGTGCTGGCCCCGCCTTTCGACGATTACACCGACCTTTTGCTCTCCTCGGTGCCGGAAATGAAGCTGGGTTGGTTGGAGGATGTCATCGCCCACAGAAAGATGGAGAGCGCGGGGAACTGAGCGCCGCGCCGCTCATTCCGCGGCTCCGGCGCAAAAGCAGGAAACCGCGACATCGACATCGGCCCGCGCCGCGGCAATGTCGAGCCGCAGCCGGATCAGCCGCGCTTCGGCATGGGCACCGCGGCGGGTGAGGCAGTCGTAAAGACCCTTCAGGCTCCACAGATTGTCGGGATGGATCATCGCACGGGGCAGCTGCCCAATGAGCCCCAGATCCTCGCGATAGACCTGCTCGGCCTCCTCGATATGCCCCTGTTCCAGCAGCAGCGCGCCAAGCGCGTGGCGGGTGGGCTGCATCCAGCCCCATGGCTCGTCGTAAAGCAGCCCATCGTCGAGCGCCACGGCGCGGCGGAGATGCCCAAAGGCGTCGTCATAAGCGCCCTTGCGATAGGCGATCTCGCCCGCCAGCATCGCCGTGGCCACCTCCAAAAGCGACCGGCAGGGATTGTTGTGCAACAGCCGGGTTTCGGGCACCCGGTCGCGCGCGGTCAAAAACCGCGCCTGCGCGTCCTCGGCCCTGGCCAGTTCGCCCAGCGCGGCATGGGCCACGCCCTTGGCATATTCGGTCGTGGCGACCCGATAGCAGTAGAGATCGCGGTCCTGCGGCAGGTCGAGATCGATGATCTCGCGCCATTTGCCAAAGCGGATCAGCACATGCAGTTCGGAGGAGGTGTAGCTCTCCAGAAAATCGGCCATGGGCGGCGATTGGGTGCGCAAAAGCGCCTCGGGCAGGGTTTCGATCAGCGCTTTGGCCGCGGCCAGCGCCGGGGCAAATTGGCCAAGAAACATCGCCCCATAGATGGCGAAGTGGTAATTATGCACCCGGTAGCCGGTGTAGAAATTCATATCGCCGGCATGGTCGCGGTATTTCTTGTCGGCCTCTACGGCACGCAGATTGGTCGCCAGCGTGTCGCGATACGCCCCGCATTGCACATCGATATGGGTGGGCATGTGGATGAGATGCCCGGCATCGGGCACCAAATCGCGCAAGCGATCGCTGGCCTGCAGCGCCAGTTCGGGGAAAGGCGACATCTCCATCAGGTGAACGTAGAGATGGAGAATGCCGGGATGGGCGCTGGCCGCAGGGTCGTGGGCCAATGCGGTTTCCAGCACCGCGCGCGCCTCCTCGGTGCCGGCGCCCTCGGCCGGAGCCCCGGTCGCA
>JBCDDO010000051.1:0-10749 GCA_039180245.1 Pseudomonadota bacterium
ATCGGCTGGAAGGCCCGGCCGCGATGCCGCCCGGCAAAGGCTGCCAGCGTCACCGGGGTGTAGGGCGGGCGGAAGGTGGTGGTGCCGACCTCGCACGGCGCTCGGCCGGTGAGTTCGCCCATGATCGCGAGGCCCAGCACATTGCCGGTCTTGCCCTGGTCGGTGGCCATCCCCAGCGTGGTGTAGCGCTTGAAATGCTCGGCGCGGGTGAAGGCCTCGTCGCGCGCGATCGTGAGGTCTTTGACCGTCACATCGTTCTGCTGGTCGATGAAGGCCGGCCCATCGGCGCCCACATGCCAAAACGGGGTGAGGCTGCCGGGTGTGTCTTCGGCCTGCGGCGTGGCGGCCGGTTGGCAGGCCATGTCGAGATCGGCAAGTGCTGCCTGCGCCGCGGCGGCCCCGCCGGCCAGGGCTGCATGGGTGGAGAACATCCCGGCCGCCGCCCCGGCCACGCGCAGGCCGGGGATATGGGCGTCGGCCGGCACAAAAGCGGCGATCTCATCGGACCAGACCGGCTTTGCCCCCTGATGCGAGGTCAGATGCAGCGTGGGGTTCCAGCCGCCCGAGACGGCGAGGCAGTCGGCCGCGATGCGGGGCCCGGAGGTGAGACGCAGGGCCTTCAGGCCCAGCCGGCCCGACGTGCCGCCGATCTCGCGGCCCATGATGATCTCGCCGGCAAAAGGCGGGCGGTCGGGCCCGGCCTCGCGACGCGTGTCGATAAGGGTGACGTCGAGCCCGGCCGCTTCGGCATCGGCGGCACTGCGCCAGCCATCATCGGTGCAGGTAAAGACCGCGATGCGTGTGCCGGGCGCGACCGCAAAGCGGTTGAGATAGCTCCGCAGGGCGCCGGCCAGCATCACCCCGGGCCGGTCATTGCCGGGAAAGGCGATGGGCCGCTCGATGGCGCCGCTGGCCAGCACCGCCCGTTTGGACGCAATGCGCCACAGGGTCTCGCGTGCGCACCCTTCAGCCGGGGCAGCAAGATGGTCGGTCACCCGTTCGAGCGCCGCATAGCTGCCGCCATCATAAGCGCCGAAAACCGTGGTCCGGGGCAACAGCGTGACATTGGGCAGGGAGGCAAGCTCGGCCATCGCCTGGCCCGCCCAGTCGGCCGCCGTCTCGCCCCCCACATGCATGCGCTCGGCAAGCAGACGCCCCCCCAGCCGGAAATCCTCATCGGCAAGGATCACCCGGGCTCCGGCCCGCCCGGCGGTCAGCGCGGCCATCAGCCCGGCCGGGCCGCTCCCGATGACCAAAAGATCGCAATGGGCAAAGGCTGCATCATAGAGATCCGGGTCCGGCCGGCCCGACAGCCGGCCCAGCCCGGCGGCCCGGCGGATCAGCGGCTCATAGACCTTCTCCCAAAAGGCCGCCGGCCACATGAAGGTCTTGTAGTAGAACCCCGCGCCCAGAACCGGCCCGAACAGATCGTTCACCGCCAGCGCATCGACGCGCAGTGAGGGCCAGCGGTTCTGGCTTTCGGCCTGCAGCCCGGCATAGAGCTCCTGCACCGTTGCGCGGGTGTTGGGGGTGCGGCGCGCGCCGCTGCCGATCTCGACAAGCGCATTGGGCTCTTCGGGCCCGGCGCTGAAAATCCCCCGCGGGCGGTGATATTTGAAGGACCGGCCCACCAGCCGGACATCATTGGCCAGAAGTGCTGAGGCCAGCGTGTCGCCCGCATGGCCCTGATAGCGCTTGCCATCGAAGGAAAACCCGACCGTCTGGCTGCGGTCGATCAGCCCGCCGGTCTCCAGCCTCATGCGGAGAGCCCCAGCACCGCGTCGCGGGCAAGCTCCGCGCCCAGGATTTCATGGGTCACGGTGTTGCGGGTCACGATCAGCCAGGACCGGCAGCCGGCCTCATGATACCAAAGCTCGCGATGCATCCCGGCCGGGTTGTCGCGAATATGGAGGTAGTCGTGAAAGGCGGCCAGGGCGTCGTCGGCCAGGCCGTCGGGTCGGGTCATCAGCTTGACATCCCCCCATGGGGTGAATTCGCGGATGTCGCGGGGGCCGCAGATCGGGCAGGGGATCATCATGCGTTCGGTGCCTGTTGTGGTCTATGGCCAGCGGGTCAATGCCGGTTGGGTTGCGCGCCGGTGCCTTCCTCGTCCAGCACATGGCCGGTTTCGAACCGGTCGAGGCGAAAACCGGTGGCGAGAGGGTGCGGCTGGTCGGTCGCCAGAAGATGGGCAAAGCACCAGCCCGAGGCGGGCGTGGCCTTGAACCCGCCATAGCACCAGCCGGCATTGAGATAGAGCCCCGCGATGGGCGTGTGGTCGATGATCGGCGAGCCGTCCATGGTCATGTCCATGATCCCGCCCCAGCTGCGCAACATCCGCGCCCGACCGATGGCCGGCACCATGGCCATGCCGGCCTCGATCACATGCTCGACCATGGGCATGTTTCCACGCGCGGCATAGGAGTTGTAAAAGTCGATATCGCCGCCGAAGACGAGCCCGCCCTTGTCGGATTGGCTGAGATAAAAATGCCCCATCCCAAAGGTCACCACGCCGGGGATGATGGGCTTGAGCCCCTCGGAGACGAAGGCCTGCAGGATATGGCTTTCGATGGGCAGGCGCAGCCCAGCCAACTGGCCCACCTGACTGGTGCGCCCGGCCACGGCCATGCCCACCTTGCCGGCACGGATCGGGCCGCGGCTGGTCTCAACCCCGCGCACCCGTCCGTTTTCGATCACAAACCCGGTGACCTCGCAATTCTGGATGAGATCGACACCGCGCCGATCGGCCCCGCGGGCAAAGCCCCAGGCCACCGCGTCATGCCGGGCATTGCCGCCGCGGGGTTGCAAGAGCCCGCCGCGGATCGGGAAGCGCTCGTTCTTAAAGTCCAGAAACGGCACCATCTTTTTCACGCCGTCGCGGTCGAGCAGCACGCCATCCTCGCCATGCAGCCGCATCGCATTGCCGCGCCGAGCGAAAAAGTCGAACTGCGCGTCGGAATGGCACAGGTTCAGCACGCCCCGCTGCGACATCATCGCGTTGTAGTTGAGGTCCTGCTCCAGCCCCTCCCACAGCTTCAGCGAATGCGCATAGAAGGGCTCATTGCCGCTCAGATGGTAATTGGCCCGCACAATGGTGGTGTTGCGTCCCACATTGCCCTGGCCGAGCGCGCTGCGCTCCAGCACCGCGATATTGGTCAGCCCGTGATTGCGGGCGAGGTAATAGGCCGTGGCCAATCCATGCCCGCCGCCACCGATAATGACGGTGTCATAGGCCGATTTCGGGAAGGGGTCTCGCCAGGCCGGGGCCCAGCTTTTCTGCCCGGACACGGCATTGCGAAGGAGGGACAGGGCCGAATAGGTCATCGGGCAGTTCAAGCATTGCCGCTGCGCGGCGGCAAGCGTGATCGCGACGCCGCAACGGGCAATTTCGACAGATGGATTGAACCCGTCCAAACGCCTGCGCCTCGCGCGGAAAACAGCTCGCATTGCCGTAGGGTCAGCCGCCAACACGATTCCTTAAAGGCCCCTATGCAAGGTGCCCGCATGACACCGCGAGACTCGATCACCGCTGGGAAGGCCGCAGACAAGCCCGATGTCTCGCTGCGGGCGTTTCTCCGTGCGGTCGGCACGCCGCCCGAGCCGGGCGATTTTCAGGCCATGCTCTCGATGTCTGGTCCCGCCGCACTGCTGACCGCCGTCAATGCGGTGCTTTATCTCGTCGCCGTCGGGCCGAATGACGAATGGTGGTTTCTTCTGCCCTGGGGCTTCGTGACCCTTGCGATCAGTGGGTTCGCGATGCAGCGCTCCCGCCGCGCCGCGCAGCGGCTGGTGCCGCGGGTCTCGCGCCGCGCCGCGCTCCGGCTGAACGTGTTTGCGGTGTTGCTGGGCCTGCCCTGGGGCGTGTTGGCGCTTCTTGTGTTCCTGGCCGGCACGGCGCATGAGCAGCTTCTGGCGCTCATTGTCTGCTCCGGCATGGCCGCGGGCGGCAGCTTCATGATGCATCGCACGCTGACAGCCGCCTGCTGTTACTACGCCACCATTCTTGGTGCGGTCATGCTTGGCTGTCTTCTGTCGGCGGCCGATATTCTCTGGCCGGTCGCGGTCTATTCCGCGATCTATGCAACGTCTTTGGGATACTTCGCCTTTGCCGCCGGGGCCATCTCGCGGGATCGGGAGCAGTTGACGGCGCAGCTGTCCAAGGCCGCGGCCGAGCTCGGGCAGGCGCAGCTTCAGATCACCAAACTGGCGCGCCACGACAATGTCACCGGTCTACCCAACCGGGCTGCCTTGTTGGATGAGTTGGCCCGCGCCTGTGCGTCGGAGCGGCCGTTTTGGCTGGTTGTCTTGGGGCTCGACCAGTTCAACCGGGTCAACGATTCAAACGGGTTTCAATTGGGCGACCGCTTTCTCGCCATCGTTGCGACCCGTCTGCGCGAGCAGCTTCGCCGCGATGATTTTGTTGCCCGGCTTTCGGCGGATGAGTATGCCATTCTGCTCCCGGGCGAGCTCAGCGTTGCGGAATTGCGGGTGTTTGGATCCCGGTTGATCGGCGCTGTATCGCAACCGGCACAGCTGGCCGGGCGGCGGATCAGCGTCAGCGCTTCGGCGGGCGCGGCACGGTTTCCCGACGATGCCGGCGATCCGCGGACGATGGTGGCGGACGCATCGACCGCCATGCGGCATGCAAAGGCCAATCGGCGTGGCGGGATCGAACTCTTCGTCGCCGATCTGAGCGCACATAAAGCCGAACTGGATCGAATCGAGACCGATCTGCGCAGCGCGCTCGACAACAACCAACTCGCCATCCACTACCAGCCGAAAATCGATCTGAGCAGCGGCGAGGTTGCCGGGGCTGAGGCCCTGCTGCGTTGGCACCATCCAGAACGTGGATTCGTCCCGCCCGATACGTTTTTGCCTGTTGCGGCTGAACGTAACATGATCCGTCAGATCACTGGGCGGATCTTCGACATTGTGGCCGGCGACATCGTCACATGGCGCCGCACTGGCCTGAAGACCGGACCCATCGCGGTGAACATCCACGCCGAAGACCTGAAGAATCCGGATCCGTTGATGGAACGGTTGGGCCGCCTTGCGCAGGACGGGGTGACCCCCAAGGATCTTTACGTCGAGGTGACCGAGAATTGTGTGGTTGGCAGCGGCGGCGATGCGGCGAGCGTGGTGCTCGACGCCATCGTCGATCTTGGATTCGAACTCTCGCTTGACGATTTTGGAACCGGTCACGCGTCGCTGTCGCATCTCAAACGGCTACCGGTCAGCGAGATCAAAATCGATCGGAGCTTCGTTGAGGGGATTTGCGACGTGCCCCAGGACCGTGCGATTGTCAGCGCGACCATTGGAATGGCGCGCGGCATGGGGCTTCGAACGGTGGCCGAGGGTGTCGAGGGGGCCCAGCAGGCGGAGTTTCTGCGCCGTCTCGGCACAACCCATGGGCAGGGCTATTACTGGGCGCGACCGATGTCGGCGACCGCGTTCGAGGAGTTCGTGCGCAAACGCGGGCGCAGCGCTGCGCCGCGGATTGCCTCAGTCTAGCGGCTTTGCCTGACGGACCTGCGCTCCGATCCCACTTCGTCTGTTTTCCGTCTGCGTGGGCGGTTCGCCTTTTTTCCGTCCAATTATTGCGTTTATCAGCGATCATCGGGAAAGTAAGAAAACTGCAAAGGCCGATGATGATGCCAGATACGTTACTAAGGACAAAACGCATCCGCCTGGTCTTCGGCCTGGCGGCCGCGGCAATGCTGGCCGGGTGCGCGGCCAGCACGATGCGCCTGGACAGCGACACCTTCATAGCTGGGGTGGCAGCGCCGGCCGACACCGTCCAATCATGGACCGTGGCGACAGTGAATGTTGTTGTGCCCGACACGCTCACGGTGTCCGAAGACCCCGATGTGCGCTTTCCCGGCACCGACATCGTCTGGTGGGAAGATCCGCAAGGCGATCGTCGCGCCCAGGTCGATGCATTGGTGACCGACGCTATCGACGCCGCGGTGGCCGACCTCACCGGACCGGTTGCTGTGAACTTAACTGTCATGGTGCGCAAGTTTCACGCCCTGACGCCGCTCGCGCGTGCATCGGGCCGCATGGGTTGGCATGATGTGCTGCTCGATCTGCGGCTCACCGATGCAAACGGCGCCGTCATTGCTGAAGAAACCGGGGTGATGGCGGATCTCAAGGCGCTTCAGGGTCCGGACGCCGCCAAAGCTGTTGAGGAAGGCCGGACCCAGCGCAGCCGCATCAGCGAGCGCGTTTCGGATGTCATTCGCGCCTGGATCGGGGCGTCCTGATTTTCGCCTGCGTGCGACACTCTCGGTGCTGTGCAAGATTGCCAAATCTGCGCTGACATCGCAGACGTCGCCAATGGGGCTGATCAGGTCGACGGAGACCGTCATGTCTTCGCGGGCATAACCGTGTCGGCACAGTTCGGCACTGCCACGTTGCCGGTCAAATTTTTGGGCGGAAGTGAACTGCGCTCGCTAAGGAACGGCGTGTGGCACCTTGCTTGGTCTGGAACGAGATTTGGACCGGAGCGCGGCGTCGGCCTCGAGTTTGGTGCGTGGATTGACCGGGCCGGTCCTGCAGCATTTGGCCGAGCGCCGCAGCCTCGGGGTCGATGCCACGAAGCAGCGCGTTGATACGCATCAGCACAGTCATATTCTCGCGCGCTTTGCCGCGATCGCGCATCCTTTGGAGTATCGACCCAAGCAATGGCATCGCAGACAGCGACGATTTCGGCCAAATGCAAGACATCGCAGCCATACTCTGACCATCTTTCTTAGGCTAATTTGTCCCTGCCAAAGGGGGTGACATGGGGCCTGCGGCGCTGTTCGAGTGTTGTATGAGGTGTTCAGATGAACCGCCCCGCCGTTAAACCCGCCCGTGTCGCTGCCGGAATTGTGCTTCTGGCAATACTTGCCGCCTGCAGCGCAGCTCCGCAATCGACCCAGCCGCAGGTGCCGGTGCACACAGACGCACAAACGATCTGCACGACCGGGTCGGCGAATGCCTGCGTGCCTGGGGTGCAATCGTCGCGCAGCGAGCCGACCCGTCAGATCACTGACGAGATGCGGCGTCTGAAACCGGCGCCGCGGGTGGGGCGCTTTGCCCTGGGCGCAGCCCTGGTGCTGTTCTAGGCTGGGCGATCCGAGCCGGCGCCCGCGCCCAATCAAATCTGACCAAAACCGCGTGTGCGCTCAATTGTGAATTCTGCGCGAGCGATGAGTTGGCTAGTCTCTTTCCGAACAGTGGAGGAGACAGATGCGCAGTATTCATATCGCATCGGCTGTGGCGGCATTGCTGTCGGTCAGCCTTGCCGCGCCGGGTTCGACCGCCGAGGGTCGGACCGTGACCGTCACCGGCGAGACCGTGGACACCTGGTGCTATTTTTCCGGTGTCATGGGCGGGCCTGACGTAGTCACGGGCTCGGCCCACCACACCTGTGCGCTCTGGTGCGCGGCCGGCGGCATCCCCGTCGGACTGCTGGCCGACGATGGCACGATGTATATGGTCCTCAAGCTCGGCGAAGAGAGCGATGCAGCGGGCGGCGATGGGTTTTTGCTGGTGGCAAGCAATCAACTGACCGCGCAGGGCACGCTCTATGAGCGCGATGGGATCAACTACATCGTGGTCTCCGAAGTGCTGGTCGATGATGGCATCACAAATCTCACCCATGGGGAATATGGCGTGATCCCCGGCTTTGCCATTCCCAAACCGAAGGAGGAGTGACCATGGTCCGCTTTGCATGTGCAGCGCTGCTGACTGCGGCTCTGGCCACCCCCGGCCTGGCGCAGGAGTTTGCCGAAGGCTCGAACGCCAATTCCTGGGGCCTGTTTGGCGAAGAAAAGGCCCGCTTCACGGCGCGTGTGGTCGATGTGATTTGCGAGCTGAGCGGCGATTGCCCGCCGGATTGTGGCGGCGGCGACCGCCAGCTCGGTCTTTTGCGCGATGCCGATCAGGCGCTTGTGCTTCCGCTCAAGAACGGCCAGCCGGTGTTTTCCGGCGCTGCAGCCGACCTCCTGCCCTATTGCAACAAAGCTGTGGAGGTTGACGGGCTGCTGGTCGGCGACCCCGACGACACGCCGGTCAAGTTTTACCAGGTTCAACTCATCCGCGAGACCGGCGCCGAGGACTGGGCGAAGGCCAATCTCTTCACCCGCGCTTGGTCCGAAGAGTTTCCCGAGGCTGCGGCCGAGAAAGGCCCATGGTTCCGAAAAGACCCGCGGGTGGCGGCGTTGATTGCCGAGCGCGGCTATCTGGGTTTGGGGCCGGAGATCGACGAGGCCTTTATCGAAGAGTGGTTCGCCGAATGAGGGGCGCAGGTCTTGCCGCGGCCTGGTTGCTCGCGGCGAGCGCCCTGGTCGCAACGCCCGCCGCTGCCACGCTGCCCTTCCCCGCCCAGATCGGCGGTGCGTTCACGCTGACCGATCACACCGGCGCACCGCGGACGGAACGCGACCCGAAGGGCCACCCGCAGCTTGTGTTTTTCGGCTATGCGACCTGCGAGCAGATCTGCTCGGTGGCCCTGCCGGTCATGGCCGAAGCCGCCGCTTTGGCCGAGGCGGAGGGGTTGGCGCTGACCCCGGTCATGATCACTGTCGATCCCGACCGTGACACGCCCGCTGCAATGGCCCAAGCCCTCGCGCGGCATCATGCGGGCTTTGTCGGCCTGACCGGGGACCAAGCGGCGCTCCAGCATGCCTATGACCTCTTTGGAGTGGAAAGCTCGGTGGTCTTCACCGATCCCGTGCTCGGCCCGATCTATGCCCATGGCTCCTTTATCTATCTGCTCGATGGCGATGGGATCGTGCTGTCGGTGCTGCCGCCGATCCTGACGGCCGAGCGGATCGTGGAGATCTTGCGGGCGCGCACGGCATCCTGACAGCGAATGGCCCGGCCGCGCGGCGGGCTTGCATCGGCGCGCGTTTCGGCATACATCGCGCGGGCGCCGCGGCGGAGGGGTGTAGCTCAGTTGGTAGAGCATCGGTCTCCAAAACCGAGGGTCGTAGGTTCGAGTCCTATCGCCCCTGCCAAAGCGGGCTGGGGGGTTGGCGACAGCCCTCCCGACACACAAACCAGCAAGAGGCCCAGATGGCGCGCGCCAATCCGTTTCGCTTCGTCCAGCAGGTGCGCATCGAGGCTGCGAAGGTCACCTGGCCCACGCGGCGTGAGACCGTCACGACCACGATCATCGTCTTCATCATGGCGGTTTTGTTTGCGATCTTCTTTTTTCTGGTCGATCAGGTCATCGCTCTGAGCCTTGAGGGAATTCTGGCGATCGCCTCTTGATCTTCGTCAAAGAGATCTTTACTCACCGTCGCTCGCGGCAAGGGAGGTGCGTGGCGATTCGCGTCGCGCGCCCTTGGTCGTTGTAAGGGTATCTGAGGCATCAGGACGTAACAGCCGCGTTCAGCAGCGACGTCACAACCGGGGCAGGTTTGAGGATTTGGATCAGATGACCAAGCGCTGGTACTCGGTGCATGTTCTCTCGAATTTCGAGAAGAAGGTCGCCGAAGCGATCCGCGAGGGCGCCGAAAAGGCCGGCCTGGACGATGTGATTGAGGATGTGCTGGTGCCCACCGAAGAGGTCGTCGAGGTGCGCCGCGGCAAGAAGGTGCAGACCGAACGGCGCTTCATGCCGGGCTATGTGCTGGTCAAGATGGACATGACCGATGATGCCTATCACCTGATCACCAACACCAATCGGGTGACCGGGTTTCTGGGCCCGCAGGGCAAGCCCACCCCGTTGCGCGACACCGAGGTTAACCGCCTGCTCAATCAGGTCGAGGAAGGGCTGGAGCGGCCGCGTCCGGCGATCATTTTCCAGGTCGGTGAGAAGGTCACGGTCAATGACGGGCCGTTCGAAGGCTTTGCCGGGATGGTCGAAGAGGTCGACGATGTCACCGGCCGGGTCAAAGTGACGGTGTCGATTTTCGGCCGGGCAACCCCGGTCGAGCTGGAATTCGGTCAGGTTCAGAAGGCGACCTGACGAGAAACGTGGGAGGCAGGGCGGCGCGCCGATCCCGCCGGACCACGGAACCGAAAGGCTTTGGGACGCGTCCCCGGGCCGGTTGTGACAGGAGGGCCGAATGGCCAAGAAAGTGGTCGGCACGCTGAAGCTTCAGGTGCCCGCAGGCAAGGCGAACCCATCGCCCCCGATCGGCCCCGCGCTGGGCCAAAGGGGCATCAACATCATGGGGTTCTGCAAGGAATTCAACGCCAAAACCCAGGAGATGGAGGTGGGCATGCCCTTGCCCACAGTCATCACCTATTATGCCGACAAATCCTTCAGCTTCGAGATCAAGACCGCCCCGGCGAGCTTTTACCTCAAGAAGGCGGCCAAGCTGAAATCCGGCTCGAAGGAGCCCGGGCGCAGCACGGCGGGCACGGTCACCACCAAGCAGGTGCGCGAGATTGCCGAGGCCAAGATGCAGGATCTGAACGCCAATTCCGTCGAGGCGGCGATGCAGATCATTCTGGGGTCGGCCCGCTCGATGGGCATCGAGGTGAAGGGGTAAGCGCCATGGCAAAGCAGGGAAAACGCATTCGCGCGGCGCGGCAGGGCGTGGTTGGCAAGGATGAGCTGCAACTCGATGAAGCGGTCGCGCTGATCAAGCAAAACGCCACCGCCAAGTTCGACGAGACGATCGAGATTGCGATGAATCTCGGCGTCGATCCGCGCCATGCCGACCAGATGGTGCGCGGCGTGGTCAACCTGCCCAACGGCACCGGCAAGACGGTGCGCGTGGCGGTGTTTGCCCGTGGGCCCAAGGCCGA
>JBCDDO010000052.1:0-10674 GCA_039180245.1 Pseudomonadota bacterium
GCGCAGAGCGGTCATCGCCGCCATCACATCGGCATCGCTGTCAAAGGCAAAGGAGGCATAGAGCGGCTGTTCCGGGCGCGGGACAAGGCGCAGCACCGCGGCGGTCTTCACCCCGAGCGCGCCGCAATCGCCCAGAAAGGGACCGACGAGATCTGGCCCGAAGCGCGGAAGCGCCGCATCCCGCCCAGCGCCCCAGCTTCCGATGCGGTGAAGCTGGCCGCGGCCGTCGACAATCTCCAGCCCCAGCACGCTGTCGGCGGCATAGCCATGCCCGGCCGCCCCAAAGAACGCCCCGTTCTGGCTGAGCGTGCCGCCGATCGTCGCCGTAAGGCCCGAGAGCGGCCCGAAAAATGGCGCGCGGTGGCCGGTGGCCGCGAGGGCTGCGTCGAGCTCTGCCCAGGTCACCCCTGCCTCGACGGTCACACACCGCCCGTCGGCGTCGATCTCGCGGATGCGGTCGAGATCCCGGAGGTCGAGCGACAGGCCGCCCTCGGCATCGGCCAGATAGCCGCGGGAATAGGACATGCCACCGCCGCGCGGATAGACCGGGCGCCCAGCAGCGCAGGCCGCGGCAATCGCCTGCGCGGTCTCCTCAGCCGAGTGCGGGCGGATGACGGCCGCGACCGCGGCGCCGCTGCCCGAAATGTCCTCGCCATGCAGCGCGCATAAGTCGGCATCCTCGCTCACCCGGTCGGCGGGCAAGGCCGCGGCAAGCGTGCGAAGATCGGCCGCGTCAGCGCTCACCGCTCACTCCAGCGCGTCCAGAACCGCCGCGGCCAGGGCCGGGGCGCTGCGCGGGACCGCGTGTGCCGCACCCGGGCCCAGGGAAGCTGTCGCCCATGCCGACAGCGCGTTGAGATCGGGGTCCTGATCATAAAGCAAGACGCGCCCGCCCCGGTCGGCCAGCGCGGGCGCACAGGCCTCAGCATAGAGCGCACGGGCCAGTGAAACCCCTGTTGGGCCGGCAAGGACCGCGGCGCGAAACCGGCTGTCGATTCGTGCGGCGTCGCGCTCAGGCCCGATCCCACGTCCGGCGGCATTGGCCCGATGCGTCCAGGGCTTGAAGATCTCCATGTCGCGCGCCCACCAGAACGCAGCGCTAAGATGCGCACCATCCCAGCGCGGCGTCAGATCGGGCAGCGCGTCCTCCAGCCCGCTGGCGCATTGGGGCCAGGGGTCGAGTGCAACCAACGGGCCGCTGCTGGCGGCCAGTGCCACGGGAAGGCTGGCGCCGGCGGCGATGACCGGCGCGTCGGCCATACCCAGCATGCTTAGCGCCGCGCGGGTGCCGGCGGCAAGGGTGGCCAAATCGGGCGCGGCACCGGCAGCGAGCCGGGACAGGCCCAGCCCTGGCAGATCGATCCGCACCACTTGACGCTGTGCGGCCAGGCGTTGCGCCAGATGATCGAGGTCGGCCATACCGCCCGGCACATCGTGAAGCAGCACCACCGGCGCGCCGCTGCCATCGATGCGGGCCGCCACGGCCCCCTGCGCGGTGTTCACCAGCCGCCGCGCACCCTGATGCGCCTGGGCACGGCTCAAGAGCAGCTCCGCATCAAGCCGCTCGCCGCCGGCATGATCGGCCATGAGAGCGGCAAGCGACGCGCCCCATTCATCCCGATCGGCCGAGAAGTCCTGGGTGGTGACCATTGTCCCCTGGCCAGCGGCCCGCGCCATATGCGGGTGCAGCAGATCGTCGAGCCGGGTGCCCATGCGCACGGGCACTCGGGCACGCGACAACGGGGCAAGATGGTCGTAGCGAAAGGCTGCCGCATAGCCCACGCGATAATTGTCGCCGGCCATCAGAAAATCCTCGACCACCGCCTGATGAAAGGCCAGCGGCGGCGGACCGAAGGGCAAGCGCGCCCCGTCCGAGACCCGGTTCCAGGGAAAGGCTGCGAACTGGTCGCGCACCCGCGCCCAGAGCCAGGCGACATGCGTGCCGTCGAGCGTGGGAAGGAAGGGCGGCAGGTAACTGGCCAGAAGCTCGGCCTGCTCAACCGGCGTGAACAGCGCATAGCCGTCGAGGATTGCGGCCGAGACCTTGTCGGGCGCCTGCACGGCCGCCTCGATTGCGATCGCCGCGCCAGTATGGGTGCCGTAGACCGGAACCGGCGCGAGACCGAGCGCGTCGATCACCTCGACGACGATGCCGGCGAACTCCTCGATCTCGGGACGATCCTGCGGCATCGGGTCGGAAAGCCCAAAGCCCGGGCTGTCGATCATCACGCAGGTGAAGCGGTCCGCGATGCGCCCGGCCAGCGGCAGAAGGGCGGCCGAAGAGCGCGGCGATTCGTGACAAAGCACCACCGCCGGTCCCTGCCCCATCAGCCGCAGGCGGACATGCTGACCCGATGCAACCCGAATGATGGTCTGGCGCTCGATCACGACATCACCTGTGCGCGCAGATCTTTCTTGAGCACTTTGCCGGCGGCATTGCGGGGGATCGCGTCGACGAACCGCACCGATTTGGGCACCTTGTGAGGGGCCAGCCGGTCGCGGCACCAGCCGATCAGCGCCTCGGGATCCTGCGCACCGGCCGCGCGCACAAAGGCACACACCGCCTCGCCCCAGCGCGGGTCGGGAATGCCGACCACCGCCGCCTCGGCCACCGCGTCATGGGCAAAAAGCACCTCTTCAATGTCGCGAGGGTAGATGTTGACCCCGCCCGACAGGATCATGTCCTTCTTGCGGTCGACGATGTGCAGATAGCCCGCCGCATCGGCCCGGGCCAGATCGCCGGCCGAAAACCAGCCATCGCGAAAGCTGGCCGCGGTTTCCTCGGGCCGGTTCCAATAGCCGTTGAAAAGCGTGGGCCCGTTGGAGAAAAGCTCGCCCACCTCGCCCGGGGCGACCTCCGCGCCATCCTCGCCCAATAGCCGCACCGACTGGCCGGCAATGGGCCGTCCGGCGCAGTTTTGCTTGGCGCGCATCTCGGCGGGGTAGAGGTTGGTGACGACGCCGGCTTCGGTCGAGCCATAGGTTTCGTGCAGCACCCCCTCGCCCAACCAGGAGAGCGCGGCAAGCTTGGTGTCCTCGGGCAGCGGTGCGGCATTGCAGACCACCGAGCGAAAGCGATGCCCGGAGATACGCGCCAGCGCCGCCTCGCCCAGATCGAACATACCGTGAAACTGGGTGGGCACAACAAAGCTGCCCGTATGCGTGCCGCTGGCCATCGCGTCGAGCAGAAGATCGGGCGTGTAAAGCGGCATCAGATCCACCGCGCCGCCCAGAAACAGGGCGGCCATTGGGAACGCAAAACCGCCGCCATGAAAAAGCGGGGTTGTGACCAAAAACCGGTCGGCCTCGCCAAAACAGCCATAGACCGAGGCAAATGTGAAGAACGAGATCACCCGCGAGCGGTGCGACAGGCACACCCCCTTGGGGGTGCCGGTGGTGCCGGAGGTGTAGGGGATGGCAAATGTCGCCCATTCCGGCGGGGTGGTCTCGGGCGGGGTGGCGGCAGCGCGGGCGATCCAGGCTTCATAGGCCGGGCCGATGACCACGACTTGCGCGCCCTGGGGCAGGTCGGCGGCGCGCACCGCATCTTCGAACGTGGCATCGGTAAAGACCAACCGCGCGGCGCAATCCTGGGCGATCGCGCCCAGCTCGGCTGGTGTTTGGCGGGGATTGACGGTGGCAATCGCGGCGCCAGTGGCCGAGACCCCGGCCACGATCTCGAAATATTCCGGGGTGTTGCCGGCCATGATCGCGGCGGTTCGGCCCGGCCCCAGGCCCAGCGCGGTACAGGCATTGGACACCCGGTTCATCCGATCCGCCAGGGCGCCATAGCTCAACCGTGCGGCACCCATGGTCACCGCCGTTTTGCCGGGAAACCGCCTCGCATTGGCCCGCAGGCCCGAGGAGATGTCGAGAGGCCGGTAGGTTTCCGGCGGCCCAGACGGTTCGGGCGGCCCTTGGACTTCGGGCTGGGCCCCGATCCGCCGCTCGCTCATTCCGCAGCCTCGGCCAGGGCGGCGGATTCCGGCAGATCGAACACGCGCAATGCATTCTCGCGCATCAAAAGCCGCTGGCTTTCCGGGCGCAGGCCCAGCGCGTCGATCTCCTCAACCGCGCGCTCGGGGTCGATCACCGGCCAGTCGGTGCCAAAGAGCACCTTCTCGCGCCCATAGCTGTTGAGGTAATGCACCAGCTGCGGCGGCCAGTGTTTTGGCGCATAGGCATCGACGCCGATGAAGACATTCTCATGCTTCCAGGCCATCGAGATCATCTCATCGGTCCAGGGCACGCCGATATGAATGCCGATGAGCCTGAGTTCGGGAAAATCGATCGCCACATCGTCGAGGGTGATCGGCCGACCCACCGAGGGCAGCCGCCGCTCGCGCGAATAGACCAAATTGTGCCCGACCTGCATCATGATGGGAATGTCGAGCTCGCAGCATTTGGAATAGTAGGGATAGTAGCGCCGGTCATTGGGCGCGAGCCCGAACCAATGCGGGTAGAGATGCGCCCCGACAAAGCCCAGCTCCTTGACCGCATGCTCCAGATCATAAATCCCCTGCATGCCGCGAAACGGGTCCACCCCCGCAAGGCCCGAGAATCGGTGCGGCCAGGCTGAACAGACCTCGGCCACGCGCTCATAGGTGATCTCAAACGAGCCGCGGATCTTCAGATCGCCGGCCCGCACGGCGATCATCAGCGCCCGGTCGATCCCGGCCCGGTCCATCTTGCGCAGATAGGCATCCAGCGGCACCCCGCCCCGCATCTCCGGCGGCATGCGCACCTGGGCCTTGAAGGTCTCGTCAAGGCCCGTGCGTTCCTCGCGCACCTCTTGCGGGGTGAAAAGATTGCACACGATGTCGATGGCGCCCATGGCCGTTCTCCCTCTGGCGACCCCGCAGTCTCGGATCCTGGCTCCCAAGACGCGGTCTGCGCCCACCTTCTCCAATCGCATTCTGGGCAGGCTGTGTCAGCACGCATCTGCCGCGCTGGCCCGCCCGTTTAATCAGGCAGCTCACTACGCTGCCCGCAGGGCTGCTCATTCGGCGGCGTCCTGCCGGCTCGGTGACCGCGATGCGGTTGCGGTCGCGGCCGCAGCCAACAGATGCGACGACATCACGCTTTCCGCCCAGTCCGGCGCCCGGGCCGCAATCGCATCGACAATCTCATGATGATGCGCGGCGGATCGGATCAGATCGCGCGGCGAGTACATCCGATAGGTGCGCAGAACGATGGCCATATCCACCGCAAAGGACAGCATGCCCGCCAGACGTTGCGACCGCGCGGCATGCATGATGCCTTTATGGAAGGCCTCATTGGCGATGCTCAGCGCTTGAAAATCGGCGTCGGTCTTGGGCGGGGTGCAGGCCGACATCTTATCGGCAAGCGCGCGCAGCCCGGCGATCTCGGCCTCGGTTGCAAACCGCGCGGCCCGGCCTGCGGCGTAGCTTTCCAGCATCTTGCGAATGCGAAAGATCTGCTCGATCTCGTCGGCGGGAAACTGCGCCACCCGGGCACCATGACCGGCCTCGCGCTCCACGAACCCCTCCAGCACCAGCCGTTTGAGCGCCTCGCGCACTGGGGTTCGCGAAATCCCCAAGCTCTCGGCGAGGGTTGCCTCAGTCAGGCGGGTGCCGGAGGACAGTTCCCCGGTCAGGATCTCGCCCCGCATCCGGCGATAGGCGACATCCGCTGCGGTCTCGCGCCGCCCCTCCGGTTGGCCGAACCCATCTTCCATGGCCCGGCTCAGGCCGCCTGCGGCATGGGAAACCCGCCGGCTTTCATCACCATCCCGGGAACCGTATGCTCAAGCTGCGCCTCGAGCCACTGCGCCGCCTCGATGCAGGCAGAGAGATCCATGCCCGTGGCCACGCCCGACCGCTCCAGCATATAGACGAGGTCTTCCGTGGCGATGTTGCCGGTGGCCTTGGGGGCAAAGGGGCAGCCACCCACCCCGCCGAACGAGGCATCGAGCGCAGTCGCCCCCGCCATCACCCCGGCCCAGGCATTGGCGATGCCGGTGTTGCGGGTGTTGTGCAAATGCAGCCGGATCGGCGTGTCGGGGAACGCAACGCGCACCGCGCCCACCCGCTCGGCAATGTCGCGGGGCGTGGCAACCCCGATTGTGTCGGCCAGGGCAAGCTCATGGGGTCGATGCGCCATCGCCGCCTCGACCACATGCAACAGGCGGGTCAGCGGCACCTCCCCTTCAAAAGGGCAGCCGAACGAGGCCCCGATCGTCACGCCGGCCGCCACTTGCCCGCGCGCCGCAGCGGCAATCTCGCCCCAGGCCGCAATGCTCTGCGCCGTCTCCACGCCCTGATTGCGCCGGTTGAACGTATCGCTGGCCACGATGACGAAGTTCACCTCATCAAGCCCGGCCGCGACAGCGCGCTCAAACCCGCGTTGATTGAGCGCAAGCCCGATATGCTTGGCGCGGCCCTTGGTCAGTCGGGCGGCCAGCGCATCGGCATCGGCCATTTGCGGCACGCGCTTGGGATTGACAAAGCTGGTGACCTCGATGCGGGCGGCCCCGGCCGCCTCGGCCCGCTCGATGAGAGCGAGTTTGGTATCCAGATCGAGGATCTTGGGCTCATTCTGTATACCGTCTCGGGGCGAAACCTCGATGATTTCCACCGAATCCACGTTTTTTCCTCCCCTGCCCTTTCCTTTGGTATTCCGGAATGTATCCTTATGCGCGTCGAGGGCAACCCGTCCGGGTGAGGTGGGATCCGGCGGCACGACAGGAGAGGTTGGACATGGCCGACAGCGCGGCGTCCGCAGAGCGCAGGACCGATCAACGCGACGCAGATGCGGCGCCGGACGCGCCACCGGCCCGGCAGGGCCCGCTGGCCGACATGCGCGTGATCGAGATGGGCCAGCTTTTGGCGGGACCGTTCTGCGGGCAGCTTCTGGCGGATTTCGGCGCCGAGGTGATCAAATGCGAGCAGCCGGGGGCTGGCGATCCGATGCGCCAATGGGGCCGCGAGAAACCGCATGGCAAATCGCTCTGGTGGCCAGTGGTTGCGCGCAACAAAAAATCGATCACGCTCAATCTGCGCGAGCCAGAGGGCCAGGATGTGGTGCGCCAGCTGGTCGAAACCTCCGACATTCTGATCGAGAATTTTCGCCCCGGCACGATGGAGCGCTGGGGGCTGGGCTATGACGCGCTGAGCGAGATCAACCCGCGGCTGGTCATGGTGCGGGTCACTGGGTTCGGGCAGACCGGCCCCTATGCCAAACGGGCCGGCTATGGCGCCATTGGCGAGGCGATGGGCGGCCTGCGCTATGTGGTCGGCGACCCGTCGACCCAGCCCTCGCGCATGGGCATCTCGATCGGCGATGAGCTGGCGGCAACCTATGCCTGTCTGGGCGCGATGATGGCCGTGCATGCGCGCGAGCGGACCGGGCGCGGCCAGATCGTCGACAGTGCCATTTATGAGGCGGTGCTGGCGATGATGGAGAGCCTGGTCTCGGAATATGACGTGGCGGGCTATGTGCGCGAGCGGACCGGGCCGATCCTGCCCAATGTCTCGCCCTCGAACGTCTTTGACACCAAGGATGGCAAGTTGCTGCTGATCGCAGCCAATCAGGACACCGTCTTCAAACGGCTGGCCGCGGCGATGGGCCGGCCGGAGCTGGCCGAGGATGCGCGCTATGCCACCCATTCGGCGCGCGGCGCGCATCAGACCGAGCTTGACGCGTTGATCAATGCCTGGACACAGACCGTGGAGATCGGGCCGCTTGAGGCATTGCTGGAAGAAAACGGCGTGCCCTGCGGGTTGATCTACAAGGCCGAGGACATGATCGAGGATCCGCATTTCCGGGCGCGCGAGGCGATCGTCAAGGTCCAGCATCCGGATTTCGGGCCAATCCGAATGCAAAACGTGGCGCCCAAGCTGTCGGACACGCCGGGCGCTGTACGTCATGTCGGGCCCGCACTCGGCGAGCACAACGACGATGTCTATCGCGGCATTCTGGGTCTGAGCGACGAGACGCTCGCGGATTATGCCGCGCGCGGCATCGTTTAGGGCGGCGGCTGGGATCGGGCATGGGATGAGGCGGCGCGCGTGCTGATGGACCCAGTGGAGCGATCCGACTTCCTGCCGCTGGCCGAAGCAGCGGCACGGCTGGGCATCAGCCGGCTGAAGCTGCGCGAGGCCGTCGCGAAAGGGCTTTTGCCGGCGCGACGCGACAATCGCGGCCGCTGGCGGGTCGATTTGGCCCTGGCCCCAGGCGCGCATGGCGCCCAGGATCTTGTGGCATTGGCCGAACACAAAACCGCGGCTCCCGAAGCGCTGGTCGAAGCCTTGTTCGATGAAATCGAAGAGCTGACGGCCGAGCGCGACGAGGCGATGCAGGAGGCCGCGGAAGCCGGGCTTTTCGTCAAACGCCAGCATGATGCACTGGAAAAAACCGCTCATGCGCTGGAAATTGCACAAGCCGATGCGACGCGCCTGTCGGGTTTACTTGATCGCGCGCTCGATTTGGCAGACACTCTCACCAGACGGGACGGATCGGCAGACCCTGTCACGGAACGTGCGCTCGCACTCCTTGAAGAGACCGCCGGCGCACTGGAGGCGAGCCGTATCGAGGGGACGCGGCTCGCCTCGCTTTTATCTCGCGCCATCGCCCTTGCCGATGACGCCGCCGGCCGCGGCGAGGCCCAGCGTGCGGCGCTGAGCGCAACTGCCGAACGCGCGCTTGCCCTTCTGGACCGAAGCACGAGCGATTTGGAGGCGGCGCGCAGAGATGTCGCCCGCGCCACTGCGCTGCTCGATCGGGCGATGGCGGTCGGCGACCGGCTTGAGCGCGACAATGCCGAGAAGACCCGCGCGCTCGAGACGCAGGCGCGGATGGTCGACCGGCTCTTTTCGATCTCGGAAACCGCGCTGTCGGCGGCCGCCAAGATGCGCGGCACTGAGCGTCCGCGGCTCTTTCACCGCCTGTTCGGCCGCAAATCTGATGACAGGCACGAGCCGTGAGCGCGCGCGCCCTTGTTCCACCCGGCTCCGAGGCGGCGGTGGCCGCATTGCAGGCCTCGCCCGGCATTGCCACCCATGGGCTGGTGTTTTTGACCGGCATGACCGGCAGCCGGCCCGATGGGTCGATGCCCGAGGATTTGGACGCGCAGGTCCATTCTGCCTTTGGAAAAATCGCTGCCGTCTTGGGCGAGGCCGGGCTGACCCTGGGCGCGATGGTCGAGATGACGAGCTATCACGTCGGGCTGCATGCGCAGTTCGAGCGGTTTCAGGCGCTGCGCGCGGACTATGTCATGCCGCCCTACCCGGCATGGACCGCAATCGAGGTGGCGGGGCTGCGCCGGGCCGGCGCGCTCTTTGAGATCCGGGTCGTCGCAGCGCACCCAGAGAACGACGCAGAGGGGAACCAGGGATGAGCGGAACCGAGGATCTGATACGCACATACGAAGCGCGGCTGGCCGAGATCGAGGCAAGGCTGGCGCGCATGGAAGGCGCCGGGCCGATCGCGGTGCCGGCACCGGTCAATCGCGCGTCCCGGGCACGGGCTGCGACCGGTCTTCGCCTGGGCGTCGATGTGGGCGGCACCTTCACCGACCTTTTGCTCCTGGACGAGGCGCGCGGTCGGGTCGTCACCGCCAAGGTTCCCTCCACGCCCGAGGACAGCTCGGTCGGCGTGCTCAACGGCATCGAAAAGATCTGCCGCGAGGCGGGCATCACGCCGGGCGACATCGCCGAAGTGATGCATGGAACCACGGTGGCAACCAACACCGTGCTCACCTCCTCGGGCGCCGTGGTCGGGCTGGTGACCACCAAGGGCTATAAGGACACGCTGCAAATCGCCCGGTCCTATGTGCCCGGCGGGCTGGGCGGATGGGTGATCTGGAACAAATCCCTGCCTCTTGCGCCGCTGGAGCTGACCATCGAGGCCGATGAGCGTATGGCCGCCGATGGCACAATCCTCACGCCATTGAACGAGGCCACCATTCGCGCCGAGCTCAAAACCCTGTCGGGCAAGGGCATCGAGGCGCTGACCATTTCGCTGTTCAACGGCTATGCAAATCCTGCGCATGAGCTGCGCATCGCCGAGATCGCGCGCGAGGTGATGCCCCAGATCCCGGTCTCGACCGGGGCTGCGATCATGCCCGAGATGTACGAATATGAGCGCACCGAGACCTGCGTTGTGAACTCCTATGTCCGCCCGGTCGTGTCGAAATATGTCGGCAGCCTGCAAAGCGAACTGACCCGGCGCATGGGCGATATGAACCTGCAAATCCTGCGATCCGATGGCGGTTTGTCCTCGGCAGCAGCGGCGATGGAAACGCCGGTGAACCTCTTGATGTCGGGCCCCGCGGGCGGCGTGTCGGGCGCAAAATGGATCGCCAAGAATGCCGGCTTTGCCAACCTTCTGACCTTCGATATGGGCGGCACCTCGACCGATGTGGCGCTGATCGAGGGCGGAGAGGCCCGCACGAGGCGCGAAACCCGGGTCGGCGATGTCACGGTGCGCGCGCCCTCGATCGATGTACGCACGGTGGGCGCGGGCGGCGGGTCCATCGCCTATGTGCCGGAGCTGACCAAGGCGTTGCGCGTCGGCCCGCAATCGGCGGGGGCCGTGCCGGGGCCGGCTGCCTATGGCGCAGGCGGCGAGGCGCCGACCGTGACCGATGCCAATGTGGTGCTGGGCTATCTTCCCTCCGATGCGCGGCTGGGCGGCGATATGGCGATCCGCCGC
>JBCDDO010000053.1:0-10648 GCA_039180245.1 Pseudomonadota bacterium
CGGGGGCCCAAGTTGCGGGGGCCCAAGTTGCGGGGGCCCGAGTTTCCGCGTCGGCCAGCAGTGTTAGGGACGCTGCAGATCATGTGTCTGGGTTTTTTGCTGGGCGCCTGCGAACAGCCGGAGGCGGCGTATTCGTCGCGCTATTCCGGACCTCCCGCACCCTTTCTCGCGCCCCCGATCCCGCAAAGCGACCCGGTTGAGGTCGGCCGCAAACTGCTCGCCGCGGGCGAGGCGGAGCTGGCGCTGGTCCGGTTTCAGGAAGCTTTGGCCACCCAACCATCCTCGGTGGAGGCGCTCTTGGGTCTGGGTGTGGCCAGCCAGCAGCTCGGACGGCTTGCCCAGGCAGAGAAGTTTTTCGTTCGTGCCGTCGATGTCGCGCCGGAAAACTCCATGGCCTGGAACAATCTGGGCGTCGCGCGCTACAACCGGGGCAACATACTCGGCGCCCGCGCCGCCCTGCGCACCGCCTTTGCGCTGGATGGCGGCCAGACCGACGAAATTCGCACGAATTTGACCCTGGTTGAGTTTGTTTCGCCCGATCGGGTCGATGTCGACGCCGTTTCGGCGCAATTCGAACTGGTGCGAACGGGCGACGGCACGTATCAGTTGGTGGATCAGACGCAACCGGCCGAGGACTGACCGATGCTGCGCTCATATGCTGCCATGATGATCTCGACAATGCTGCTTGTGGCCTGCGAGCAGTTCCCCCAGCCCGAAGATGTTGAAGAGGCGGCCGATCCCGTCAACGTGGTGGATGCGACCAACCTCAACCAGCTGATGCTGACTGTCGCCGATCCCGACGAGGCGGTGGCCTATTTCCGCAACGCACTGTCCAAGGACCCCGAGCGGCTGGAGTTTCGCCGCGGGTACGCACAGGCGCTGTCCCGTGCCGGCGAACATGTCGAGGCGTCCTTGGTCTATCGTCTGTTGGTTGAAGATGGGCTTGCCAGCACCGAGGACCGCATCGGCTATGCCGAATCGCTGGGCCGGGCCAATGCCTGGGATGAGGTCGAAGGGCAACTCGCGCTGCTACCCGATCTGCCGCAGAGCTACCGGCTCAACATGCTGCGCGCCATGGCCGCAGATCAGCGCAGCGATTGGGCGACCGCGGACAGGTATTATGAGGCATCCCGGCGGCTGACCCCGCGCCCGGCCAATGTGATGAACAATTGGGGCGTCTCAAAGCTGTCGCGGGGAGATCTGGTTGCCGCTGAAACCGCGCTTTATGAGGCGGTGACCTATGACCCGCAGCTCTTCTCGGCCAAGAACAATCTGGTGATTTCGCGCGGGCTGCAGGGCAAGTTTCGGCTGCCGGTGATCCCGATGAACGAAGAAGAGCGGGCGCAGCTTCTGCACAATCTGGCCGTGATCGCGTTGCGCCAGGGCAAGGAGGATGTTGGTCGCGGTCTGCTGGAAGAGGCCGTCGCCACCCATCCACGCCATTTCGAACCGGCGATCAACAAGCTTGAGGCGCTGAGCAGCCAGGCGAGCTGACCGCGTCATGGAGCCCAAGGTCTTTTTTGCAGCGCTGCTGGTGCCGTGCCTCTATGCGGCTTGGTCCGACATCAAGACGATGACCATCCCCAACACGGTCGTCCTCGCCTGTCTGGGGCTTTTCATCGTGCTCGGCCCTATGGTGCTGAGCCTTGAGGCCTATCTCTGGCGGTATGTGCCGGCGCTGATTGCTCTGCTGATCGGCTTCATCCTCAACATGATCGGGCAGTTCGGAGCCGGCGACGCCAAATTCGCAAGCGCGATCATCCTCTTTATTCCCCTGCGCGATTTTAGCTCGGTGCTCTGGCTCTATGCCGGCATCACGTTGATGTCGGTCGCGCTGCTTTTTGCTGTTCGGGCCGTGGCCCCAAATTGGGCCGCGCAAAGCGAGTTGAAATCACTGCGCGAGAAGCGGGTCTTCCCCCTGGGGCTGCCCCTGGCATTGACGGTGCTGAGCTATCAGGCGCTGTCGTTTTGGCCTCACCTCACGCGCTCATAGACCACCACGATATCGTCGGCAAAGCGCTCGACCAGCTGCCACTCGGCGCGGCCCAGCTCTTCAAGAATGAGCGCGCGGACCAGCGTGGATTGCGGGCAGGTCGGTACAACGAACCAATCGGCCGTCTCAAAGCCCTTGGTGCCGCCATAATACCAGGGGCTGCCGCCGGGCAGGGGTCGCCCACCGGCAAACATCCAAGTCACGTTGAGCAGATCGACCGTCATCACATTGGCCTGGGCCAGATCGGGCAAGGCCGACAGGCTTTCGGCGCGGCCCTGCATCTGGGTGGAGAGCCCAGAGGTGAAGGCGCAGGCCGCAAACTCCCGCCCCTGAAAGCTGACCGCTGTGAGGTCCCATTTCGCCTGCAGCGACAGATCCGGAGGCGGCGGCGCCATCGGCACCTGGCCGATTGCGATGGCGTTGCGCTGGGCCAGGAACAAAAGATCGTCCCAACCCGGCACCGGCATCTGGTCGGAGTACTCTTCTGTGTCGACGGCAAGATGCCTGAAGGGGCTCGCCACCACATTGGCCACATAGGGCGCGACCTGCGTCACAGCCACGATCGTCAAGGCCCCCAGCGCTGTGCGGGCCGGCATGCCGGCGGCGCGGCGGGTCTCGGGCAGGCGGGGTCGCGCGTCGAGCAGCAGGAGCGTGAGCACCACCAGCCAGACCGGGGCGTTGGCCCAGTTCTGATAGGTGACGTAGATCATGCCCGGCATCAGGGTCAGCAGCATCAGCCCCTGCGCCTTCAGCCCGGCCATGCGCAGCACCATAATGCTCGCCACAAGTGCAAAGCTGCCCATGATGAATTGCGGTGCGGCCATGACCTCGGGCAAGGTCATGCCGGGTTGTGGGCGCGTGTCCGACGTGGCGACCTGCAAAAGATCGGCCAGATAGGCGGGCCAGACCAGCAGGTCGCCGGACCAAAGCGTGGCCGCTGCCAGCGCGAGTGTGCCACTCGCCAAGGCCCCCGCCAGGACGCGCCAGCGCTTGCCCGAAAGGATCCAAACCAGCAGGGGCAGGATGAGTGCGACCATGAAGGTGAGCTTCACGAGCACCAGAAACGCCGCGCCAAGCCCAAGGATCAGACCGTCGCCTAGCGCGGCGCGCTGCCCGTCCCGCACCGGGATCAGCAGCACAACCGCCATCAGGATGAAGACCGCCCAACACCAGCGATTGTAGTAAAGCGCCATGGTCACCGTCGCGGTGACATCGTCATGCACAAGTACTGTGGTTTCAAAAAGCGCCCAGAGCGCCAGCAGCGCTGCCAGCAGGGGAGAGAGCCGCGTGATGCGCAGCCAGATCAGCGCCGGCAGGATCAATGCCGCGACAATGATGTTGGAGAGGATCAGCGCGCGCCCGGGGCCGAAACCCGCGGCGAGAAGCTCGGCGGGCAGACCGAAGGCGATCAGCCCCAACGGTGTGGCAAAGTCGACATGCTGTCGCGCGCCCTCGGCGATGCGGGCCGCCCCGTCCAGCGCGTGCAGCACGTCGCCCTCGATCCCGCTGATCGCCAGATGTCCGGGTGCGAGCAGCAACACCGCAATCCCCACCCAAACCGCCAGGGCCAGCAGGGCAAGAAAGAGCGGCGTGGAGTAAAACGAGCGCATCCGGACCCCCTGGCAATTGGCACCTGCGCGGACCGCTGGGCTGATGCTCGGAAACCATGGCCATTCTGCGGCAATTTCTGCAGTATGCTCGCCATGGCTCTGACCAAATTGGAATGTAAGGAAGCGTCGTGATGGGTGTTTTTAAAAGGAAGCCGCGTATGGACGATCTCGGCTCGCTTGAATTTGCGACCAATGCGCCGACACGCGCAGAAGATCTGGGGCTCAATCCGGTCTTGCAGCGCGATATTCTGCTCAAAACCATTTTTCGGCAGAATTTGCGCACACCGACCGAGATGGCGGATGCCTTATGCGTTCTGCCGCCGGTGATCGATGAGTTGCTCGAGGATGGCAAGACGCAGGGGCTGATCGAAACCCTGGGCGTGCGCAACGCCTCGGTGAAGTCAGAGCTGCGCTACGGTCTGACCGAATCGGGTAAGGCGCGGGCGCTCGATGCGCTGGAGCAGTCGGAATATTTCGGCCCGTTTCCGGTCCCGATGGCCGAGTTCGAGCGGCTTGCCGAAGCGCAATCGATCCGCAAGGCGACAATTTCGCGTGATATGCTGATCAAAAGCATGGGCCATCTGGTGCTGCCCGACGGGCTTCTCGACCAGCTTGGCCCGGCGGTGAATTCCGGCCGCTCGATGCTGCTTTACGGACCGCCGGGGAACGGGAAATCCTCGATCTCGAACGGCATCCGCGACGCGCTGAATGACAGCATTTTGGTGCCGCGGGTCATCGAGCTCGCCGGTCAGGTGATCTCGGTCTATGACCCGGTCATCCATTTCAAGACCGAGTCTCCGGCCGACACCAAGGGGCTGCGCCTGGGCGGGCCCGGGCATGATCCGCGCTATATCCGCTGCCGGCGACCGTCGGTCATCACCGGCGGTGAGCTCACGCTCGACATGCTGGATCTGTCCTTCAACGCCATCTCAAAGACCTATCAGGCGCCTTTGCAGATGAAATCCACCGGCGGCGTGTTCATCGTCGACGATCTGGGCCGCCAGGCGCAATCGCCGATGGCGCTGATCAACCGCTGGATTGTGCCGATGGAAAAGGGCATCGACATGCTGTCGCTGCAATCGGGCCAAAAATTCGAGGTGCCGTTCGACACGCTGGTGATCTTTTCGACCAACTTTGCCCCGGCCGAGCTGTTCGATGGCGCTGCCCTGCGCCGTGTTTATTACAAGATCAAGGTCGATCGGCCCAGCCGCGACGATTTCATCAAAATCTTTGCGCGCACCTGCAAGCATTACAAGCTCAAGCCCAGCGAGGAGGTGCTGACCCATCTTCTGCGCGACCTCTACCCGACGACGCAAAAGGGCTTTGCAGCCTATCACGCGCCGTTCCTGATCGATCAGGCGATGTCGATCTGTGCATATGAGGGGCGCAAGCGCGAGCTGACGAATGAGCTTGTCGACCGCGCCTGGGTCAATCTCTACATCGACGACGAGGACTGATCTTTGACGCGCCCGCGGGCGCGTTTACCTTGCCGTCCATGCTGCCGGCACGGATACAGGACTGGTTTGATCGGCGGGGGTGGTCGCCCCACCCCCACCAACTTGCCCTTCTGGAGGCGCGCGAGGCGTCGGTTCTGCTGATCGCGCCGACCGGCGGCGGAAAGACCTTGGCGGGCTTTCTTCCCAGCCTCGTCGATCTGGGGGCCGCACCGCCGCCGGGGCTGCACACGCTTTATGTCTCGCCCTTGAAGGCGCTAGCGGCCGACATCCGGCGCAATCTGGAACGGCCGGTGGCCGAGATGGCCCTGTCGCTGCGCATTGAGGATCGGACCGGCGATACCGGGGCGGCCGCGCGGGCGCGCCAGCGCACCGACCCGCCGCATATCCTGCTCACCACGCCGGAGAGCCTGGCGCTGCTTCTGAGCTATGAGGAGGCACCGCGGATTTTTGGTGCGCTGAAACGCGTGGTCGTGGATGAGATCCACGCCCTGGCCGAAAGCAAGCGTGGCGATCAGCTCATGCTGGGGTTGGCGCGCTTGGCCGGTCTGGCCCCGGGGCTGCGTCGTGTGGGCCTGTCGGCAACGGTCGAAGATCCCCCCGCTCTGGCCGAGTTTCTTGCCCCAAAGGCCGGCGGCTGTCGGGTCCTGATGGCCGATCCCGGGCCCGAGCCCGACATCTCGGTCCTGCGCACCGCGCAGCCGGCGCCATGGGCCGGCGCGGGCGGGCGCCATGCGGCGGCCGATGTCATGGCCCAGATCGCCCGCCACCGCACGACGCTGGTTTTCATCAACACCCGCGCGCAGGCCGAGCTCTTCTTTCAGGCGCTTTGGGCCGAAAATGCCGATGCGCTGCCGATCGCGTTGCATCACGGATCATTGGCGCGCGAGGTGCGCCAGCGGGTCGAGGCCGCGATGGCCGAGGGCAGCTTGCGGGCGGTGGTCTGCACCGGCTCGCTGGATCTGGGGCTTGATTGGGGCGATGTCGATCTGGTCATCCAGATCGGGGCGCCCAAAAACGTCAAACGCCTGGTCCAGCGCATCGGGCGGGCCAATCATCGCTACAATGCGCCGTCAAAGGCGCTGCTGATCCCGGCCAATCGGCTGGAGGTGGTCGAGTGCGAAGTCGCGCTGCAGGCGGTGCGCGCGCATGATCTGGATGGCGATCCGCGCCCCGAAGGACCGCTTGACCTGCTGTGCCAGCACATTTTGCTGACCGCTTGTGCCGGGCGGTTCGAGGCCGATGCGCTGTTTGACGAGGTGCGGAGCGCCGGTCCCTACCGCGCGCTGACCCGGGCGGATTTCGATGCCTGTTTGGAGTTCTGCGCCACCGGGGGCTATGCGCTGCGCGCCTATGATCGTTGGCAACGGCTGATCTGTGTCGACGGCCGCTGGCAGCTTCGCGACCCGCGTGCTGCGCGCATGCTGCGCATGAATATCGGCACGATCGTGGACATCGAAACGATGAAGGTGCGGCGCAAGGGGCGCGGAGGCGCGCCGCTTGGCGAGGTTGAGGAGATGTTTGCCGCCTCGCTCAGCCCGGGCGACCGGTTTTTGATCGGCGGGCAGGTGGTGCGCTATGAAGGGCTGCGCGAAATGGTGCTGGAGGTCGTGCCGGACCCGGGGCGCGAGCCGAAGATCGCGGTTTTCGGGGGCACCAAGCTGGCGCTCTCGACCCGCCTGTCGCACCGGGTGCTCGATCTGTTGAACGATCCCGGGGCCTGGACCGCCTTTGAGCCGCAGATCCGCGACTGGCTGGCGCTGCAGACCCGGATCTCGCGCATGCCGCGGGCCGACCGGCTGCTGGTCGAAAGCTTCTCGCGCGGCGACAGACACTTCACCGCCCTGCACGGCTTTGCCGGGCGCAACGCGCATCAGACCCTCGGGCTCCTGGTCACGCGCCGTATGGAAGAGGCCGCGCTGGACCCGCTGGGCTTTCTGGCAACCGACATGTCGCTGCTGATCTGGGGTCTGCGTCCGGTCACGGAGGCCGCCCCGCTGGTCGAGGCGCAGGGGCTGCGCGACGGGCTCGAAACCTGGCTGGCCGGAAATGCGGTCATGAAGCGCACGTTCCGCGCGGCAGCCAGGATCGCCGGCTTGCTGGAGCGCAATCTGCCGGGTCAGCGCAAAACCGGCAAGCAGGCGACATTCTCCTCGGACATTCTTTATGACACGCTGCGCAAATACGACCCTGACCATCTGATGCTGCGCATCACCCGCAGCGAGGCGATGCGCGGGCTGGTCGATTTCGACCGGATCGAAGAGATGCTGGCCCGGATCACCGGGGTGGACCATGTCCATGCACCGCATGTCACGCCGCTTTCGGCGCCGCTTTTGTTGGAGATGGGGCGGGTTCCGATCCACGGGCTTGCCGAAGACCGGATGCTTGAGGAGGAGGCCGCGGCGCTCATGGCCGAAGCCGGGCTGGGCTGACTGCGTGAGAGCCCGGTTTTGGGCGGCATTCCGACTTCGGGCCCAAAGATGCCGCGCCTCTGACATGGGACGAAAAGCACTTGAGCGCGCGTGAATGTTCGCGTTTTGTATCGCGATGGACGGCCATAACTTCACCCTATGCCAGGCAGCGCTCACCGCACGTGCCTCGGGCGCGTTGTGGTGGGCGCGCCAGCGCATGCTCTGCGTGGCGGATCTGCATTTGGGCAAGTCGGACCGAATCGCGCGCATGGGCGGCACGTTGCTGCCCCCCTATGAGATCGATGAAACACTGTCCCGGCTGGAGGTCGAGATTGCGGCCCTGGATCCGGCTTGCGTGATCTGCTTGGGCGACAGCTTCGACGATGCTGTGGCCGACCGTGCCCTGCCCGCCGAAGCCCGCCTTCGACTGAGCGTGATGATGGCCGGGCGGCGCTGGATCTGGGTGACCGGCAACCATGATCCCCTGCCGCCGGATCTGCCGGGATCGGCGCTGGAGAGTGTGGAGATCGGCCCCATCTCGTTTCGGCATTGCGCGGCGGATGGGGCCAGGGGCGAGGTGTCCGGGCATTGGCACCCCAAAGCCAGCATCGCCCTGCGCGGGCGTCGCGTCACGCGACCGGCCTTTGTCATCGATGCGGGCCGGGTCATCCTGCCAGCCTTCGGTGCCTACACTGGTGGGCTCGACATCCACCATCCAGACCTTGCAGCCCTAGCCGGGCCCGAAACGATCGCGGTGCTGACCGGCAAGATCATGCTCGCCGTGCCGCTGTCGCGCTGCCTGGGCCTGACCTGAGCGCGCGTGGGCGCCCAGCGGCGTGACCCGGGGTCGATCCCAATGCCAGCGCTTCTCAGACGGTCAGGCCCTCGGGCTCCTCCTCGCCCAGCGCCCGGCAGCAGGCGGTCACGGTGTTGGCCAGCAAACAGGCGATGGTCATCGGGCCGACACCGCCCGGCACCGGGGTGATGGCCCCCGCGGTTTCTGCGGCGGATGCAAAATCGACATCGCCAACGAGGCGGGTTTTCCCGTTGGTTTGCGAGGGCACCCGGTTGATCCCGACATCGATGACGGTCGCACCTGGGCGGATGTGATCGCCGCCGATCATCTCGGGCCGGCCCACAGCGGCGACCAAAATATCGGCCGTTCGGCACAGTCCCGGCAGATCCCGGCTGCGGCTATGCGCCACCGTCACCGTCGCGGATGCCTGCAAAAGCAGGGCTGCCATCGGCTTGCCGACAATGTTCGAGCGCCCCAGCACAACGGCATTGGCGCCGGAGAGATCCCCCAGCCGGTCGCGCAGCAACAACAGACAGCCCAGCGGCGTGCAGGGCACCATGCTGCGCTGCCCGGTCGCCAACAGCCCGACATTGGAGATGTGAAACCCGTCGACATCCTTTGCCGGGTCGATGGCATTGATCACCAAGGCCGCGTTCAGATGCGCGGGCAGGGGAAGCTGCACCAGTATCCCATGCACCGCCGGATCGGCATTCAACTGGGCAATCAGCGCAAGCAACTCGGCCTCTTCGGTCTCGGCCGGCAAGCGATGCTCGAACGAGGCCATGCCGACCTCAACCGTCTGCTTGCCCTTGTTGCGCACATAAACCTGACTGGCCGGATCCTCGCCCAAGAGCACAACGGCAAGTCCGGGGGTCACGCCGCGCGTCGCGGTCAGCCGGGCCACATGCGCGGCCACCTTCGCGCGCAACCCGGCCGCAAAGGCCTTGCCGTCGATGATGTCGGCGGTCATGGGCTATTCCGCTGGTTTGAAGGTGACCCGGTGGGTCCAGGTCGCCCCGTCGCTGAGTGTCAGCGTGTCGAAATTCATCATGTAGAGCAGATCATAGAAGGTGATGTCGGCAGCCAGCCCGGCATTGCGAAAAAAATCCGTGTCACGGATGTTTGCGGTCAGCTGCGCCATTTGTGCCCTGGCACGGAAGAGCGTGGCGAACACCTCGTCATCCAGCGCCACAATGATGAGTTTTTCGGCCGCGGCCCCCTTGGTGAACATCGAAAACCGCGGATTGTCCGGCGCATCGAGCTGAGCGCGGGTGATGCTCAGCGCCAGCTCAATGCGGGCCTCGCGGGTCGCCTGACGCGGGCCGAGCGCCCGATCGAAGACCTCAGACGAGGTGATCTCGGGAAAGTAATAACCCACATGCCGGTCATCGGCCGCAGTAGAGACGGCAAACCCCGCAACGAGGATTGCAAAAAGGGCCGATCTGATCATGGCAGGCTCCTGTTTCTGGTCAGGACGAAGCTTTTCACCGCCGGGCAGACAAGGAAAGCCCTTCTGCGCGGATTGTGAACAGGTGGTGAGCGGCGTCAGAACAGGCCTTCGATCTGGCCATCTTCGTTCAGGCGAATGACCTCGGAGGCCGGGTGGCGGGGCAGCCCTGGCATGGTCATGATCTCACCGCAGATGGCGACGATGAAGCCCGCCCCGGCCGAGAGACGCACCTCGCGGATCGGCAGGTCAAAGCCGGTGGGCGCGCCGCGCAGCGTGGGGTCGGTGGAAAACGAGTACTGCGTCTTGGCCATGCAGACCGGCAGGTTGCCATAGCCCGCTGCCTCCCAGGCGGTGAGCTGATCGCGGATCTTCTTGTCGGCAATCACAGCGTCGGCGCGGTAAATTTCGTGGGCGATGGTCTCGATCTTTTCGATCAAGGTCATCTCGTCGGGGTAGAGCGGGGCATAGTCGGCCGTACCGCCCTCGCAAAGCGCCACCACCTTGCGGGCGGTTTCCTCGATGCCGGCACCGCCTTCCGCCCAATGGCGGTTGACCACCGCATCCACGCCCAGCTCGGCGCAGAACGCCTGGATGGCGGCAAGCTCGGCCTCGGTGTCGGTGACGAAATGGTTGATCCCGACCAGGGCCGGCACGCCATATTTGCGCATGTTTTCGACATGGCGGCCCAGATTGGCGCAGCCCGCCTCGACCGCCGCGACATTCTCGGTGCCCAAATCGGCCTTGGCCACGCCGCCATTCATCTTCATCGCCCGCACTGTGGCCACGATCACCACGGCATCGGGGCGCAGGCCCGCCTTGCGGCATTTGATGTTCATGAATTTCTCGGCGCCCAGATCGGCGCCAAAGCCTGCCTCGGTCACCACGTAATCGGCCAGCTTCAGGGCGGTTGTCGTGGCCATAACCGAGTTGCAGC
>JBCDDO010000054.1:0-10625 GCA_039180245.1 Pseudomonadota bacterium
GCACGTGCGCACCACCGGCGTCTCGGGCCGCATCCCTGGCGCATAGCCTTCGGTTTCTGGCGGAGGGCGATAGCGGGTGAGCCGCCCGATCGAGGGCAGGAAGTTGCGGTAGGGATCTTCGGCGTAAAGCCGGCTTTCCATCGCCCAGCCAGCAAGCTGCACATCCTCCTGGGTCAGGCCAAGTGTTTCGCCCGCGGCAACCCGGATCATCTGCTCAACCAGATCGAGGCCGGTGATCAGCTCGGTCACCGGATGCTCGACCTGCAGCCGCGTGTTCATCTCCAGGAAGTAAAAATTCCGGTCGGCATCGACGATGAACTCCACCGTGCCGGCCGAGGCATAATCGACCGCCTTGGCCAGGGCCACCGCCTGGGCGCCCATTGCCGCGCGGGTCGCCGCATCCAGAAATGGCGAGGGAGCCTCCTCGATGACCTTCTGGTTGCGCCGTTGGATCGAGCATTCGCGCTCGCCCAGATGGATGACATTGCCATGCGTGTCGCCCAGCACCTGGATCTCGATATGCCGCGGGGTGGTGACGAATTTCTCGATAAAGATGCGGTCATCGCCAAAACTTGCCGCCGCCTCGTTCTTTGAGCTCTGGAAGCCCTCGCGCGCCTCATCGTCGCTCCAGGCAATGCGCATGCCCTTGCCGCCGCCGCCGGCCGAGGCCTTGATCATCACCGGATAGCCGATCTCGCCGGCGATCCGCACCGCATCCTCGGCGGTCTCGATCAGCCCCATGAAACCGGGCACGGTCGAGACACCGGCCTCGGCGGCCAGTTTCTTGGAGGTGATCTTGTCGCCCATCGCCTCGATCGCGCCCACCGGCGGGCCGATAAAGGCGACCCCGGCATCGGCCAGGGCCTGGGCGAATTCGGCCCGTTCGGACAGAAACCCATAGCCCGGATGCACCGCTTCTGCCCCGGTGGCGCGCACCGCCTCCAGGATCCTGTCGATCACGATGTAGGACTGCGCCGCCGGAGCGGGGCCGATATGCACCACCTCATCTGCCATGCGCACATGCAGGGCCGCGCGGTCAGCATCCGAAAAAACCGCGACGGTGCCGATCCCCATCTTTCGCGCGGTCTTGATCACCCGACAGGCGATCTCGCCCCTGTTTGCGATGAGGATCTTGCCGAACATTCTTTCCCCCGGACCGGTTCACAATCTGGTGCCGTCGGCAGGCAGGGGTCGCACCGTTACGCCGGCCCCTTGGGGCCCCGAGCGCCGGGACCGCGATCAGGCGCCCGGGCAGGCGTGGCGATGCGTGTCAACCCGCATGCCGCGATGCGTGTGCACATCCACCCGGTAATGGGTCTTGCTGTCGCGGTAAAGCACTTCCAGATGCGTGATGCGGCGGTAAGGCCGCTCGTTGAGAAGTGCCGCAAGGGTCGGAAGATGGCTTTGGCACAGCTCCCGCGCCTCATCCGCCTCCATGGCAAGCTGGCCCGCCGCGTTGGAGGCCGGGCGCGGCCCGTCGAAATCGGCGCGCAGAACGATGCGGCGCCCCAGATCCTCATTGATCAGATCGACCGCCCGCAAGGTCACGGTCACGCCCGAAGACAGACGGATCGGAACCGCCATTTCCGCGTCATCCTGGGCGGGTGCGGGCGCCGAAACGGCCAGTGACACAATAAGCGACGCAAGACCACGCGCGAACCAAACTCTGCGCATCTTCACTCCTCAAACAGATGCGGGAAGCTGCGCTGCGCCACTGCCAAATCCACACGCAGCAGCGCCTCATACGAGACCGGGTCGAAGGGATCCTCTGCCGGCACCACCTCGCGGCCCAAAAGCCATCCGAGGCGTCCCGCATCCAGATTGCCGCGCTCGAAAGGCTCGTTGCCAAAATGCTCAATGAGTGCGGCCAAAAAATGGTCGTCGGCTGTGCGATCCTCGCGCCGCCGGTCAGAGTGGCGGTCGCGCGCCTTCAGCGGCGTGACCCCGCGTGGATTGGCACGGCGAATGGTGAATTGGTAATCGGTGCCCGCAAGCCGTCCTGGAAAGCCCCGATGCTTGTGCATGCGGTCGGCTCAGCGGTCCCGCCAGGGCAAGCTCATGACGCCCACGCCGATGCCGACAGCCCCAAAGGTGATCGCAAAAAGGATCGCGAGAAGCGCCGTTGCCAGGCCGCCATCGGGCGAACCCGCCAAAAGCCGCCCCAGCCCGCCAAGATCGGCCCAGATCGCGGTGAGCATGAGCGCCCAACCCACAGCAATACCGGTTGCCGGGTGGCGCAGCATGAACCGCACCAAACTGGGCAGGCCGTGCCAGGCAGAGATCAGGGGTCGCATGCGGCTGACCATGTCACAGCGCGTGCGGATGTCCAACCCTGTCCGCGGCTGGCGGGGCGTGTCCGACGCGCGCCGCAAAGGCAAGCCAGCGCCGCTGACGCTGCGGATCGGCCAGCAAATCGGCAATCTGCGCCGCTGTTCCCGCAGGGGCAGGTCCAGCCAGCAGCGACCCGCCTGCGGTTGCCGACAGCTTGCCCGCGTCGAACTCAATCTCGACCATCGGCGCGAAGCCGCGCAGCCCGCGCAGGAGGCGCCACAGATCCTTGCGGATCTGATGCGCCAGTCGCGCGCGGAATCTCGGATCGGATCCCGCTCCTGTCTCGGGCAAATCGCCACGGGCGGTCAGATCCCAGCCGCGCGCGCTGTGGGCGGCAATGCGGGTTGTGCCGCCAATGTCCCGGCGAACCCACCGCGTTCGGCTCATCTGAGCGTTCTGCTCATCACGCCATCCTGTTTATGGCGCCGCCCGTTCAGAGCGCTGTCATGGCGCGTCGGCCGGCTCGGTTGCGAATTCGGCCGGCGCGGTGATCTCCAAAAGCTCCAGATCGTCGGAATGCCGAACCTCTCGATGCCGGATGCCCGGCGGCTGCAGCGCGCAGGAACCTGCGCGCAGCAGATGCTCGCCCGCCTCCTCATACTCGAACACCACCCAGCCCTGCAGCACATAGACCATCTGAAAGTCGAGATCATGGGTGTGCCAACTGCCTGGGCTCTCCATGCCGGGCACGGCGCGGATCACATGCGCGCCATAAGCCCCGCCTGTGGCCTCCGCAATCCCAAGCTGCCGGTACTCAAAGAAGGGCCGCAACCCGCCCCCTCAAAGCGCCCATTATCGGCATGGGCGATGGTGAAGGCCTGGTTCTTCCAGAGCTCGGTCATGGTTTCTCGGTCCCTTGGCCCGTCGGCGTCTCTTGCCCCGAAAGGATCTCGCAGGTTGGGCTTGCGGCTTGGCTGCAGGTCAACGAGAGGACCCGTGGCGCCATGGTCGAGACCGCTTCCGGTGACACGCCCAAAGCGGCGACCAATTTTGCAGCCGACGGGACCTCATCGGGCCATATCAGCGCGCCATCACCCACCGCCCCGACCAGACGGATCTCATCCGATGTCATGTAATAGGCGAGCAGCTCGGGTTGGATAGGTGTCACTTGCCCCCTGTTCGGCAGGCGCGCGGCAAGGATGTAGCGCTCGCCCAGGCGCCCGGGAGGGAGGATGCCCACCCTATCGCCGGACAGCACGCTGCTTCCGCCCAAAGCATAGACCGCCAGCACCCCGCCCGAGGGCAGCGCCACCACCCGCTCGGCCAGAAACAGGGCCGCGCCGAAGCCGGCGAAGGTCTTCCCATCCCGGCAGGGCGGGTGGGCAATAAACTCGGAAAACTCGGAGCGCAGCCGATAGCGCTGGTTTTCATAGACGGGGCAGAACAGATATTGCCCGATATTGCTCATTGGGCTGGGCAGGATCGCGGCCACCTTCGCGGGTTCTGCGCGCAATGCACCTGGCCCGGCGCTGGCCAGCACGAGCAGCAGCAGCGCCACCGCCAGCCCCTGAAGACGGCCCACTCGGTTCAAAAGGAGAGTCATGCGCGTTCCTTTTAGGTGACCGCCCTCAATCGAGTGTACAGCGTGGGCTGCGGCCCTCACGGCAGGTCACAGTGGCACTCTGCGGCGCCTGGGCCGACAGCGCGGACGGATCGACCGCGAGGAGCGCGGCCAGAACGTCTGCTGTCGGTGGGTTTTGGGGCCAGATCAGCCCGTCATCGGTGGCGCGCCCCAGCAGCTGGATGCGGCCTGGTGCGAGCTGATGCGCAGCCACTTCGGGGCGAAACAGCGTCGGGAAATTCTCACCCTGGGTACGCGCGGCCAGAAGATAGCGGCCTGGGACGAGTGTGTCGCTGGCAAGCAGCCCGGGCGGCTTCAACGCGTAAAGCGCCAGTACGCCACCTTGCGGCAGGGGCACCAGCCGCTGCGCAATCTCCGCCGCAGGGCCGAACCCGGCAAAGACGAATCCGCCGCGACATCCCAACCCGGCCTCGTGAAAGACCTGGTAGCTTCCGGCATCATCGGCGGGGCAGAGCGCATATTGTCCGATATCGGCCGATGCGTCGGGCAGGATCACCGCGACAGAGGTTGCCGGCCTGCTGGTCTCTGGCAAGGGCGCGCAGGCCGCCAGAACGAGGCCTGCCAGCAAGGCGACGCGCGGCCGCAAAAGCAGGACAAGCCTGGGCCAAAAATGCCTCATCCGCCGACGAGCTCGGCCGTGCCGCGGCGAGGCCGGCTGTCGCAGCCATCCTCGCGGCGGAAGTCAAAGCTGGAATGCGGGCCGGCGGCAAAGCCCGAAAGCGGCCGTGTGCCCTCGACCAAGAGGATCGAGTGCTCGTCGAAGATCTCGCCCATGGTGTCGCGGGCAAAATCCCACATCACCTCGCAGATGCGCTGGAACTCAGCGATCTCGGCGGGGGTGGCGAAGCGGCGCTTGAGCTGGGCGCCCAAGGGCGAGGCATATTGATAGACGAGGATCTGCCGCTCAGCCGCCGTCCCGGGGCCGAGCGTGTAGCGAAAGACCGCATCGAAGCGCGTGAAGGGCAGCTCGCTTGCCGCCGTCGCGGGCCGCGCCTCGATCCGGGCGATTTGCGCCTCCGCGGTGGGGCCCGGCGGCTCGGCCGGCGCACAGGCCGCCACAAGCGCGCCGGCAAGAAGGGCAAGGAGGGCTTTGGGATATGTCACCGGCTTTTCCGCAATCCAGTTGCACCAAGCCGCAGCCTGCCATCTCCCTGTGGCAATACTGTGCCAAAGGCCACAGCTGGCGAACTTGCCGGGCGCGGTGCACTCACAGCGGGATATTGTCGTGCTTCTTCCATGGATTTTCCAGCCGTTTGCCCCTGAGCGAAGCAAAGGCCCGCGTGACCCGACGGCGGGTGGAATGGGGCATGATCACCTCATCGATAAAGCCCTTTTCAGCCGCCACGAAAGGGTTGGCAAAGCGCTCTTCATACTCAGCCGTGCGCGCGGCGATCTTCTCGGCCTCGCCCAGCTCGGCGCGATAGAGGATCTCCACCGCGCCCTTGGCGCCCATCACCGCAATCTCGGCCGTGGGCCAGGCATAATTGATGTCGCCGCGCAGATGTTTGGAGGCCATCACGTCATAGGCCCCGCCATAGGCCTTGCGGGTGATGACGGTCACCTTGGGCACCGTCGCCTCGCCATAGGCAAAGAGCAGTTTCGCGCCATGCTTGATGATGCCGCCATATTCCTGGCTGGTGCCGGGCAGAAAGCCGGGGACATCGACAAAGGTCAGGATCGGGATCTCGAAGGCATCGCAGAACCGTACGAATCGCGCGGCCTTGCGGGCGCTGTCGATGTCAAGACAGCCCGCCAGCACCATGGGTTGGTTGGCGACCACGCCCACCGTCGCCCCCTCCAACCGGATGAAACCGGTGAGGATATTGGCGGCAAAGCCTTCCTGGATCTCCAGAAAATCGCCCTCATCGGCGGTTTTGCGAATGAGTTCCTTCATATCATAGGGCTGGTTGGCCGAGGCCGGCACAAGCGTGTCGAGGCTCATCTCCACGCGCGCGGCGTCGTCGAAATTGGGCCGGCTGGGCGGGGCGGACCGGTTGCTCAGCGGCAGAAAATCGACCAAGCGGCGCACTTCGGCCAACGCTTCGAGGTCATTCTCAAACGCCGCATCGGCGACCGAGGATTTGGTGGTGTGGGTGCGCGCACCGCCCAGCTCCTCGGCGGTGACCACCTCATTGGTGACGGTCTTGACCACATCCGGGCCGGTGACGAACATGTAAGAGCTGTCGCGGACCATATAGATGAAATCGGTCATCGCCGGCGAATAGACCGCCCCGCCTGCGCAGGGGCCCATGATGACCGAGATCTGCGGCACCACGCCCGAGGCCAGGATGTTGCGCTGAAAGACATCGGCATAGCCGGCCAGGCTCGCCACGCCCTCTTGAATGCGGGCGCCGCCGGAATCGTTGAGCCCGATCACCGGCGCACCGTTGCGCATGGCCATCTCCATGACCTTGCAGATCTTCTGGGCATGGGTTTCGGAGAGCGAGCCGCCGAACACCGTGAAATCCTGGGAAAACACATAGACCTGGCGGCCGTTGATGGTGCCCCAGCCGGTGACGACCCCGTCGCCATAGGGCCGGCTCTCCTCCATCCCAAAATCGGTGCAGCGATGGGCCACGAACATGTCGAACTCTTCAAACGAGCCCTCGTCGAGCAGAACATCGAGCCGTTCGCGGGCGGTCAGCTTGCCCTTTGCGTGCTGCGCGTCGATGCGCTTTTGCCCACCGCCAAGCCGGGCCTGTGCCCGTCGCTGTTCAAGCTCGTGAAGTATGTCGTGCATGCGCCTGTCCCGTCGTCAGATACGGCGCGCAGATTAGTCGAGTTGGCGAAAGATGGAAGCCATCTGACGGCGCGGCGCGGCCCGGTCCATATCGTCCAGGCCGACAGGTCGCATGCCGCGTCTCACAGCCCCAGGATCAAGGGCGGGTCGCTCAGGCCTGCCGGGGCGGCAGGCTCTTCCATCGCCTGGGTTGCAGCCTCGCTTGTTTCGATCAGGGCGAGCGTCTGCACGCTGCGCCAGTCGGCGTCGGGCACCAGCGCCACGCTGGCGCCGCCGGGCAGCGCGAGGCCCAGCGCATCTGGTGCAAACAACCCCGCGCAGGGCCCGGTCGTCGTGCCGGCCAGCGGCATCATCACCTGGCCCAGCCAACGCGTCCCGAAGGCCGCCATTGGCAATGGGTGCCAACCGGCCGATCGCCAGGCCTGCCCCGTGCGGTCGGTCATCGGGGCGCCGGCATGCGGTCCATCGGACGCGGCCGGATCCAGGCCCTGCCCTTGCGCGGCCGGCGCACGGTCAGATGCCTCCAGCCGCCGCAAGGCGCAGATCGCAAGGTTGGGACCCTGGCCGTTGGCTGGCCCGGCTTCATCAAAGGCCAGTTCTAGCGCCGCGGCCCGCCAGTCGCCGGGCAGGGCGCGGTCAACCAAAGCACGGCTGATCGTCACGGTTCCACTCGGCGAACGGATGTCGGCAAGCTCCGGCAGCCCGGCGCGAAGCGCGCCGTGCAATGCCGTCTCATCCAGCCGAATGCCAAGCTCGGCAAGTTCATTGAGCAACGCGTCGAGATCTTCTGTCAGCACGGCGGGCAGGCAATAGGCGGCCAGGGGATGGCGCGGCACGCCTCCCTGCGGACCGATCAGTGCCGCGGCGGTCAACAGCCCCTGCCAGGCCGAGGCGGCACCGCTGGCCGCGCCGGGGCCCGGGCCACCGGCGATCGTCATCCGCCCCTCGCGCATACGAAACTGGCTTCCCTCAAGCAGCGAGGCCAGCGCGCCCAAAGGCGGCGGCGATCGGTCCGGCAAGGCCATCGCATCGAGCATTGCCGCGACTGCGCCGCGCTGCTCGTCTGGGCGGCAGGCCGACGACCAGGGACCGACATCTGCGGCATTGCCCAGGCGGGTCAGCACCGGGTGCCGGCGATTGGCATCGACCAGCGCCAGGGCCAGACCGCTTTGGCCAACCGCGCCGGTGCCAAGCTCGGCGCTGCGCCCTTCCGAACGCACCCGACCGCCCAAAGCATCGACACAGCGCAGCACCCCGTCGATCAACCGGCCAGACGCGCCGGCCGCCGACAGCGCCGGCAGCCGCAATCGAAGCCCAGCCGCGGCCTCCTCAATGCGCAGACAGGCAAGGCCCTTGCAGCTGATCTCGCCTTCGACCAAAAGACCGATCCCGTGCCCGGATGCGGCTGTCGCCACAGCGCGCAACAGCTCTGAAAGCGTGTTGAGATCCAGGCCGCTGGGCAGATCGAGCGAGATGCCCCCGGGCACCGGGCAGGCGATGAGCAGGCCGAACCCCTCCTCGCCCGCAGTTGCAAATTCATCGGGCAGCCGTTCGCGCAGCCGCTCGCCCCGCGGCGATAACAGGATCTTGTCCCAGCGCTGGGCCGGCCGCATGCCCGACCAGCGCGAGGCGCCCTCATGCCGCAGGCCCAGAACGCCCGCAACCGGCACGCCCAGATTCAGGAACGCCGCGGCCTGGTCCATCACCGAGCCCGAATCCAGGCTGGGCAAGTCGCAAAAAGCCTCCATTTCGATCACGCGCCGGATCGGGTTCTCGAAAATCGGCAGCACATGGCCGCGTCCGAGACCGAGGCTGAGCGCCGTCGCGTCGAGCAGGCGCATGCCTGCCGCAGCCGCTTCATCGGTTGGCATATGCGGGCCGCGCCCGCGCCGCGCCTGCGCGCCGGTAAATGTCCAAAGGCGCGGGCTGCCCGACGCTTCGGGCCAGTCGAGCGCCCATCCCTCGGGCAGCGCCCGCAGCAGCGCACCCGAGCAGACCTGCGCGCGCAGCGCGTCGATCAATGCAGGCGCCTCGACGCCCTCGATCTCCAGCGTCTCCGACAGTGTCAGACCGGGCGCACGACGGCCCACCACATGCCCGACCGGCTCGCCGGTTCGGGGCTGGCTGGGCTGCGGCGCGTCGCGCAGCTCCACCGGAGCCTCTCTGACGCCGACACCTTCGGTCAGCGCATCATCGGCGCGCGCACCGTTGGCCGCAGCATTGACCGGTGAACCATTGGACAACGCACCCTTGGTATGCGCATCATTGGCCGGTGCCGACGGCGCAAACGCAGCGTCGCCCCGGGCGTTATGCAGTCTGGCCTGCTCGCTGACCGCGCTGCTGGCCGGCTGTTCTTGCATTTCCCGCTCCATACCCCCCAGAATACACCCCGGCGCACAAAACGAACAGCCCCCAGGGCAATCGCGCCGTGTCAGAAGCCAATTGCAGGCCGAGCGGGCTTGCAGTAGGGCACGTGAGATGCGGGACGGTGGCGCCCGCCCGTTCCTTGGAGGCGTGCAATGGAGCTTAACGGCAGCCGCGAGATTGCGGCGGACCGGGCGACCGTCTGGGCGGCGCTCAACGACCCGGAGGTGTTGAAAGCCTGTATTCCGGGCTGCGAAAGCATGACGGGCAGCCCCGAGGACGGGTTTGAGGCTGTGGTCACCCAGCGCGTTGGCCCGGTCAAGGCCACGTTCAAGGGCGCAGTGACGCTGCAAAACGTCGTGGAGGGGGAAAGCTACACCATTGCCGGCGAAGGCAAAGGCGGCGCGGCGGGCTTTGCCAAGGGCAGCGCGGATGTTGCGCTGGCCGATGGCGCAGAGGGCGGCACATTGTTGACCTATGCGGTCGATGCAAAGATCGGCGGAAAACTGGCGCAGCTGGGCAGCCGGATCATCGACGGCTTTGCCAAAAAGATGGCCGACCAGTTCTTCGACCGCTTTAAGGATGCGCTTGAGCCTGCCGATGACGCGGAAGAGGCTGGTGCGGACGCCGAGGCGGATGCCGAAACAGCCGACACGCCGAAGAAAGGCTGGTTTGCACGTCTTCGCGGCGGATGATCAGCAAGCCCGACCCATTGGGCGGGTGAAAAAGTTGGACAACCGGGTCGGGTGCGGCGAGTATCGCTCCCGTCATAGGCGCTTTGTGAACACGGGCTGAGAGGCCCTGGCGCAAAGCCTGCCTGGCACGCGGCCGGCAGCGCTATGCGCGCCGCGCCATAGATATCAGCATCACATCGCAAACGAATGATGGAGGGCATATGATCACGCCTGGATTCGCCCAAAGCATGGCTGCCTATAACGCTTGGCAAAACGCAAGCCTTTACAGCGCGGCCTCCACTCTCACCTCAGCGGAGCGCCAGAAGGACCGTGGCGCCTTTTTCGGGTCGATCGAGGCCACGCTGGCCCATATCCATTGGGGAGATCGGGCCTGGCTGCACCGCCTGGCCGGCAAACCGGCCCCTGCGGGCCGCGATCTCGCCTCTTCGCTTCGGCTCGATGATGGGTGGGAGGGGCTGGTGGCGGCGCGCCGGGCCACGGATGCCGAAATCTCGGATTGGGTGGCCGGGCTCAGCGACGCGGATCTTTCGGGTGATCTGTCCTGGTACTCTGCGTCGGTCGGGCATCAAATGACCCGCCCGGTCTGGCTGCTGATCGCGCATCTGTTCAACCATCAGACCCATCACCGCGGGCAGGTGCATGCCATGCTGACCGCCGCCGGCGCCCGCCCGGAGGACACGGATCTGCCGCTTATGCCCGGTCTCGACGGCCCATCGTAATGGCCCAGGTTGTGAGCTTGGCGGTCCGGCCGTTCGTGACATGTGGGGGCGGGTAGGAAGCCGGCCGTGAGGGGAGGTCGGCCGGCTTCCAGTTGGTGGTGTGCAAGCAGCCCGTAGAGAGTGCCAAGCGCGTCCCGGCCGCACCACTCGCAGTTTTGGGGGATGTTTTGACGGGCCCTGCTCCAAGGCCGGCC
>JBCDDO010000055.1:0-10600 GCA_039180245.1 Pseudomonadota bacterium
CCCGCGGCCAGGGCCGGCGCGATCTTCCAGGTCGAGAGCATAAAGGGCGTGTTCCAGGGCGTGATCACCCCCACCGGGCCGATGGGCACCCGGGCGGTCATGTTCATCAGCGTGGGGCTGGGCAGGGCCAACCCGTCCCGCGCCCCGGGCGCCCGGTCGGCAAAAAAGCGGAAATTCTCCGCCCCGCGCAGGGCGGCCTTGGACATGAACCGCCAGGCCTGGCCGGTGTCCCAGCATTCCAGCGTGGCAATCTGCTCGGCCCGCGCCTCGATGGCATCGGCAATGCGGTGAAGCAGGCGCTTGCGCTCGGCCCCCGGCATCGCGGCCCAATCCGGAAACGCCGCCTTGGCGGCCCTGGCGGCCGCGTCGACATCGTCGCGCGTGCCCTGCGCGACCTGCGCAATCGGGCTGTCATCGACCGGCGAGCGCGTCTCGAAAAACCGCCCATCCGCGGCCGGCATATCCCGCCCGGCAATCCGGTTGAGAACCGGCCCCCGGGCAAGCCGCGAAAGCTCGCCTTGCAGCCGATCTGTGTTACGTTGAAGATCTGACATAAGGGGCCCATTCTCTTCAAATATTGTTTAACTCGTTATCTTTCCGATAACGTCACGTCAAGCATCGTCATTCAAGGATGTGTACGCCATTGCCTCCATGCCCCGGTTTCGACATATAAGCGAGATGCACATGCTCGAACCCGCAACCCCGTCCCAAGATCTGTCGGCGCCCACGACAGACGCGCTTGCACCGGCAGGCTCACCCCATGCGCCGGGCATCCAGCCGACCGATTTGTCGTTGCCGATGATGCTGTTGCGCGCGCGCGAATTGGTCATGGAGCATTTCCGACCGTTTCTCTTGGAAAATGATCTGACCGATGCGCAATGGCGGGTGCTGCGCGTGCTGCACGAAGCCGGGGCGCTGGAGCCGACCGAGATTTCGATGCGCGGTCAGGTGCTGACCCCCAGCCTGACCCGCATCCTCAAAGCGCTCGAGGCGCGGGCGTTGATCGAGCGTGAACGCCACCATCATGATGGCCGGCGCCATCTGGTGCGTCTGACCCCGGCGGCGGTCGAGCTGATCGACCGGCTCACCCCGCTCAGCGTGGCGGGGTACCGCGAGATCGAGACGCGATTCGGCCGCGATGAGACCAAGCGGCTGGTGGCCCTGCTCACGGCATTCTGCGACCGCTGACGGCCGGGCGCCGCCCCTGCCCGCACTCTGCCGCGGGCACCGGGCCTAGCCGGTCTTTTCACTGGCATGGCCGGCATCGCCCGGGGGCAGGTCGCGCGCAACGCTGCGCTCAAAGGCCGCCGCCAGCAGCGTGCGGGTATAGGGCTCGCGCGGGGCGGTGAACACATGCGCGCCATGCTCGACGATTTTGCCGTCGCGCATCACCATCACGCTGTGGCTCATCGCGCGGACCACACGCAGATCATGGCTGATGAAGATATAGGCCAGGTCGTGATCGGTCTGCAGCCGGCGCAACAGCTCCACGATCTGCACCTGCACGGTCATGTCCAGGGCCGAGGTCGGCTCGTCGAGCACCAAGAGCCGGGGGCGCAGAATCATCGCCCGGGCAATCGCGATGCGCTGCCGCTGTCCGCCGGAGAACTCATGCGGATAGCGCTCCATCATCTCCGGATCCAACCCGACCTCGGTCAGAATATCAGCCACCAGGCTTTGGGCATCGGCGTCGCGGTCGATCGCATGCACCGAAAGCCCCTCGGCAATGATGCGCTCGACCGACATGCGCGGGCTGAGCGAGCCATAGGGGTCCTGAAACACGATCTGCATGTTGCGCCGCACCGGCCGCAGCGCCCGGCTGCGCAGGCCCTGAATGTCGCGGCCCAGAAACAGGATCGGCCCCTCAGACGAGACCAGCCGCATCAGCCCCAGCGCCAGCGTGGTCTTGCCCGAACCCGATTCGCCGACAACGCCCAGCGTCTCGCCCGCGCGCACCGCCACACTGGCCCCGTCGACCGCTTTGATATGGCCCACGGTCTTGCGCAACAGACCGCGCTTGATGGGAAACCACACCCGCAACGCATCGGCCCGCACCACCTCCTCGGCCCCGTCGGGCACCGGCGCGGGCGCGCCCTGCGGCTCGGCGCTCAGCAGCATCCGCGTGTAGGCATGCGCGGGCCGGTCGAAGATCTCGGCCACCGCGCCCTGCTCGACAATCTCGCCCGATTGCATCACGCAGACCCGGTCGGCGATCCGCCGCACCACGCCCAGATCATGGGTGATGAACAGCATCGCCATCCCGGCATCGGCCTGCAGCTCCTTGAGCAGCGCCAGGATCTGCGCCTCGATCGACACATCCAGCGCCGTCGTCGGCTCATCGGCGACCAGCAGATCGGGCCCATTGGCCAGCGCCATGGCGATCATCACCCGCTGGCGCTGCCCGCCCGAGAGCTGATGCGGATAGCTCGCCAGACGGCTTTCAGGGTCGCGAATCCCGACCCGGTCGAGCAGATCGAGCGTGCGTTTCTCCGCCGCCGCCCCGCTCAGCCCCTGATGCAGCGCCAGGCTCTCGCCGATTTGCGTTGCGATCGTGTGCAGCGGGTTCAGGCTGGTCATCGGCTCTTGAAAGATGAAGCTGATATCATTGCCGCGCACCTGGCGCAGCGTCGCCTCGGGCGCCGCGACCATCTCGCGCCCCCCATAGGTGACCGAGCCGGTGACCTGCGCCACATCGGGCAACAGCGACACGGTCGAGAGCGCGGTGACCGACTTGCCCGAACCCGATTCGCCGACCAGCGCCACCGTCTCGCCCGCGGCAATCTCGAACGACACCCCCTTGACCGCCCGGGTCATATTCACCCCCTGGCGGAACGACACCGACAGATCGCGCACCGCAAGCAGGCTCATGCCAGGCTCTTTCGCGCATCGAACGCGTCGCGCACGCCCTCAAAGATGAACACCAAAAGCGACAGCATCACCGTAAAGGCGATGAAGGCGGTGAAGGCCAGCCAGGGCGATTGCAAATTGTTCTTGGCCTGCAGCGTCAGCTCGCCCAGCGAGGGGTAGGAGGGCGGCAGCCCATAGCCCAGAAAGTCGAGCGCGGCGAGCGAGCCGATCGATGCGGTGATCAGAAAGGGCATCAGCGTCAGCGTCGCGACCATCGCATTGGGCAACAGATGCCGGAACATGATCACCGCATTCGACACGCCCAGCGCGCGCGCCGCCCGCACATATTCGAAATTGCGCGCCCGCAGAAACTCCGCCCGCACCACCCCAACCAGCGTCGTCCAGCCGAACAGCGCGATCAGAAAGGTCAGCAGCCAGAAATTCATCGTGAAGATCGCGCCCATGAGGATCAGCACGTAAAGCTGGGGCGTCGCGTTCCAAATCTCCACGATCCGCTGGAAGAACAGGTCGATCATCCCGCCGAAAAACCCCTGCACGGCACCCGCCGCAACCCCGATCACCGAGGAAATCGCCGTGACCGCCAGCGCAAACAGGATCGAGATGCGAAAGCCATAGATCACCCGCGCGACCACATTGCGGGTCTGATCGTCGGTGCCCAGCCAATGGTTCGCATCGGGGGGCGAGGGCGCGCGCAGCACATCATCATTGACCGTGTCATAGCTGTAGGGGATGAGCGGAAAGATCATCCAGCCGCGGGTGATCTCCTGCCCGTCGACCACCCCGTCGGCGGCATCCTCGACCACGTCCTCGGGGTCGTCGAAACAGGGGTCGAGAAGCCCGCCCGAGACGATCAGGCACTGCACGACCTCATCCTTGAAATCGGCCAGCAGACCCGGATCGCCGCCAAACGCGCTCTCCTCATAAGCCCCGCCCAAGACCGGGGCATAAAGCTCGCCCTGAAACGACAGCAGGAGCGGCCGGTCATTGGCCACGAATTCGGCCGGCAGCGCGACCGCAAGGCAGAGCAGGAACAGCCGCAGCGACCAGATCGCCCGGCGGTTGGCCCGAAACGCCGCCCAGCGGCGGCGCTGCAACGGGCTCATCTGCCACATCGACGGTTTGGCCGCCGACACCTTCGGCTCGGTCATCACCTGGGTCATGTCTCGCGGCTTTCAAAATCGATCCGCGGGTCGATCCAGACATAGGTCAGATCCGAGATCAGATTGATCAACAGACCCATCAGCCCAAAGACGTAAAGCGTGCCGAAGACCACCGGGTAATCCCGCTCCACCACCGCCTCAAAGGACAGCCGGCCCAGCCCGTCGAGGCTGAAGATCGTCTCGATGATCAGCGAGCCGCCAAAGAAAACCGCCAGAAACAGCCCCGGAAAGTTCGAGATGATGATCAGCATCGCGTTGCGGAACACATGGCCATAGAGCACCTGCGCCTCGCCCAGACCCTTGGCCCGCGCGGTGATCACATATTGCTTGCGGATCTCGTCGAGAAACGAGTTCTTGGTCAGCAGGCTCAGCGTGGCAAAGCTTGCGATCGTTGCGGCCAGCACCGGCAGCGCGATATGCCAGAAATAATCCGCCACCTTGCCCAGCAGGCTCAGCTCATCGAAATTGTCCGAGGTGAGGCCGCGCAGCGGGAACCATTGGACGTAAGACCCGCCGGCAAACACCACCAGCAGGATGATCGCAAACAAAAAGGACGGGATCGCATAGGCCGCGATGATCACGCCCGAGCTCCACACATCGAAACGCGAGCCGTCGCGCACAGCCTTACGGATGCCCAGCGGGATCGAGATGAGATAGGCGATCAGCGTCGACCACAGACCCAGGGTGATGGAGACCGGCATCTTCTCGATGATCAGATCGACGACCGAGATCGACCGCCGATAGCTTTCGCCGAAATCGAAGGTCGCATAATTGACCAGCATGTCCAGGAACCGCTCGACCGGCGGCTTGTCAAAGCCGAACTGCTTTTCGAGCTCCTCAATGAAATCCGCGGGCAGCCCCTGCCGGCCCTGATACTCGCTGTCTGTGGGCATCTCCACGCCGCCGCCGGTGATGCGGTCCAGGGCCGAGCCGCCATCGTTGAGCTCGGCGATGATCTGCTCGATCGGCCCGCCGGGCACAAACTGCACCAGCGCGAAATTGATCAGCATGATGCCGATCAGCGTGGGGATGATCAGCAGCAGCCGGCGGAGGATATAGGCGGCCATGGCGCGGGCTCAGCGGATGGCGCCGGCCTCGCGCAGCGCCGCGGCCTTCTCCTCATTGTACCACCAGACGCTGACCTCGCCCATCGAATAGGGCGGGATCGTCTCGGGGTGCTCATAAAGGTCGAAATAGGCAATCGTATGCGTGCCCTTGTACCAATGCGGCACCCAGATATGCATCGCCCGCAGCACCCGGTCGAGCGCGCGCACCGCGGTGTCGACCTCGGCCTGGCTTTTCGCCCCGATGATCGTCTCGATCAGCGCATCCACCGCCGGGCTCTTGACGCCCGCCATGTTGATGCCGTCCTCCAGATCGGCAGCGCGTGAGCCAAACAGGCGCCGCAGCTCGGTGCCGGGGGTCAGCGACATGGCAAAGCGCTGGATCATCAGATCGTAATCATAGGTCTTTTCGCGCTCCTGCGCCTGGGCGGAATCGACCTGCTGGATCGACGCGTCGATCCCGATCCGCTTGAGCGCATCGACAAAGATCGTCAGATGCGGCTCGAAGGTCGGGCTGTCATTGAGCAGCTCCAGCACAAAGGGCTCGCCCGCCGCATTGCGGCGCTGCCCGTCCTGGATCGTCCAGCCCGCGGCATCGAACAGCTGCCCCGCCTCGCGCAGCGCCCGCCGGTCGGTCGCGCGCAGCGCCCCCTCGGGCGGCGCGAAGGCGGCCTCGGTGAACACCTCCTCGGGGATCTGGTCGCGCAGCGGCTCCAGAAGCGCCAGTTCGCCGGCATCAGGCATGCCCGCGGCCATCAGCGTGTCGGCATTCTGCCAAAAGCTGATGGTGCGCTGGTAATGGTTGTACATGATCTTTTCATTGATGAATTCGAAGTTGAACACGCGGCTGATCGCCTTGCGCACCCGAACATCGGCAAATTTCTCGCGCCGCATGTTGATCCAAAAGCCCTGCGTGCCGGCAGGTCGCCCATCGGGCAGCACATCGCGCTTGACCCAGCCCTTCTCGATGGCCGGAAAATCATAGGCCGTCGACCAGATCTTCGACGAAAACTCCTCGCGGAACATGTAAGAGCCGCCCTTGAACCCCTCAAAGGCCGATTGGTAATCGCCGTAATACTCGATGCGGATCCGGTCGAAATTCGACTGGCCGATATTGATCGGCAGATCCTCGCCCCAATAATCCTCGCGCCGGCGATAAACGATCGACCGGCCGGGATCGACCTCCTCGACCATATAGCGGCCCGAGCCGAGCGGCGGTTCCAGCGAGCTTTCGGCGAAATCCTTGTCGGCGTAATAGGCCTTGGAGAGGATCGGCAGGCCCGCCGCATCCAGCGGCAGGTCGCGGGTCAGCGCGCCGGCGCGGAAGGTGAACTTGACCCTATGCGCGTCAAGCGCCTCGACGGTCTCAAAATCGGCATAGACGATGCGAAAGGATGGGCGGCCCTTCTCACGCAGGATCTGGAACGAGAAGACCACATCCTCGGCGGTGACCGGCGAGCCATCGGAAAACCGCGCCTCCGGGCGCAGATGGAAAATCACCCATTGCCGGTTTTCCGGATATTCGACGCTGTGCGCGATCAGCCCATAGGCCGCGTTCGCCTCATCGCCCGTTCCGACCATCAGCCGGTCGTAAAGAACCGATGAAAACCGCGCCGCGGTGCCCTTGCGGATGAACGGGGTGAGGCTGTCATAAGTGCCCGGCGCCCAGGAGGAATACTCGCCGCCCTTGGGTGCCGACGGGTTCACATAATCCAGATGCGGAAAATCCGCCGGGTATTTCAGATCGCCAAACACCGACAGACCGTGCGCGGTGATGATCCGGTCATTGGCCCGCACCAGCGCGGGCAGGGCCGGGGTCCAGATCCCCGCTGCGGCAAGGCTCAGAAGGGTGCGGCGTGTCAAGGTCATGGCGGGCCCCTGCAATGGCGTTCTGCACCCTCAAAGGCTTAGGGGCGGCACCGGGTCGTTTCAAGCAAATTGGCGCTATTGTGACGTGTCGCCCCGGCCAAGGCATGCGGGAACGCGCGCCGCAATGGGCGAGGTTGCGCGGCGGGTGTCCGCCCGCGCCGGCGCGCCATATGCACGCAACGGACCCTCGGGCGGGCGTGATCTGGGGCGATCAGAGGCGCGCGACCCGTGCCAGAGCGCAGCGCTCGGTCCGCCCAGCCAGTTCCGCCTGCGCCGTTTTGGCGCGGCGTCGACTGGAAGGCAGAGGACCACGCCGAGCGAAGAAGAGGGGCCGGCAAAGGGACAGCCGATAGGGCAGTCAAATGAGCAGTCGAAGGCGCAGTCGAAGGGGCAGTCAATGGGGGAGGCAGGCGCGGTGAAGGGCAGCCGGAAGACTGCGAGCGGGAAAAAGATATCCCCGAAACCAGCAGGCCGGGAAAAAGACTGGCAAAGACTGGCCCGAAAATAGGCAGGCCCTGAAACTGGTAGGCCCTGAAACCGGGAGGACCCGAAACCGGTAGGCCCCGAAACTGGTAGGACCCGAAACTGGTAGGCCGCGAAACAGGTGGGCGCCAAAACAGGCAGAACCCGACAGGACCGGTGAACATCGGTGGGCACAGGATCGGCGCGAAAGAGATTGGCCCGGAAAAGATCGGCCCGGAAAAGATCGGCCCGGAAAAGATCGGCGCGAAAAAAATCTAGGGAGCGCGCCGGTCGTCCCCCCGGTCGTCCCCCGTCCTTCCCCCGTCCTTCCCACGTCTTTCCGGCGTCCGTCCACCTATCCGTGAGGCGCGCATCGCGCGCGCCACGTTGGTTCAGCGTCAGTTCAGCGTCAGAAGATAGGCCACCATATTCGCCGCATCTTCGGGATCCTTGTAGCCCGAAAAGCTCATCTTGGTGCCGGGCATATAGCCCTTGGGGTTTTGCAGGAACTGCGCCAGCTCTTCGGGCGACCATTCCCCACCGAACCCGGCCATGGCCGAGGAATAGTTGAACCCGTCAATGCCGCCCACTGTCCGCCCGATCACGGCATGCAGGCTGGGCCCGGTGCCATGGGCACCTTGATCGACCTTGTGACAGGCCGAGCATTTGCGGAAATCCTTCTCGCCCGCGGTCGGATCGGCGGCCGCAACCAGTGCGGTGAAGTCGATCGGCTCGGCCTCGACCACCTCGGTGTCGGCGTCATCCTCAATGGGCAGCGCATAGGCCAGCTCATCGCCATAGCTTGCCGTGTGATAGAGCGGCTCGGCAAAGAACCGGATGCCCAGAAACACAAGCAGCGCGCCGCACAGACCGGCGACGATCTTGGTGGTCTCCATCGTATCCATGGCGCGCCAGCTCCTCCCGCCGATCTTTCCCTGGTCAGTGCCCTGGGTCCTCCAACCGGCACATAACTGCTTCCTCCGCGTTACCGCAAGGTGTAGAAACCGCGACTATTCGCCATGGCGATGCAAAAAGAGGCAGCGGAACGATGAGCCGGAGACAGATGCCGTGACGCAGCAGCTGAGCGCGCAGACCAGCGGCATGGGCGCCGGTCTGGGCGGCCTTCAAGGCAGAATCGCGTTCCAGGGCGAGCCCGGCGCCTATTCCCACCAGGCCTGTCTTGAGGCCTATCCGGGGCTGGAGCCGCTGCCCTGCCACACCTTCGAAGGGGCGATCGCGGCGGTGCGCGAGGGCCGGGCCGAGCTTGCCATGCTGCCGGTGGAAAACTCCACCTATGGCCGGGTGGCCGACATCCACTCCCTGCTGCCGGGCTCGGGCCTCTATATCATCGGCGAGCATTTCATGCGGGTGCGCATCGCGCTGCTGGCCCTGCCCGGCGCCACGGTCGCCGGCGTGCGCGCGGCGCTCAGCCACACGGTTCTGCTGGGCCAGTGCCGCACCTATCTGGAACGCCACGAGATTGCCCGGGTGACCACGCCCGACACGGCCGGCGCCGCGATGCAGGTCGCGCAGGAGGGCGATCCCAGCCGCGCGGCCCTGGCCTCGGCCCTGGCGGGCGAGCTCAACGGGCTCACGGTTCTGGCCGACGGGATCGAGGACAACCAGCACAACACCACCCGCTGGCTGATCATGAGCCCGCGCAAGATCGAGGCCGCGCCCACCGATGGCGATGTGGTGACCAGCTTCGTCTTTCAGGTCCGCAATCTGCCCGCGGCGCTTTATAAGGCGATGGGCGGGTTTGCGACCAATGGCGTGAACATGACCAAGCTGGAAAGCTACATGCTGGAAGGCAGCTTCATCGCCACCCAGTTCTATGCCGAGATCGCGGGCCATCCCGAACAGCCCGCCGTCGCCCGCGCGCTCGAAGAACTGCGCTATTTCTCCTCGCGGGTCAGCGTGCTGGGCGTGTTCCCGGCCGCCGCGCACCGCCGCGCCGCGCCCTGAGGCCCCCAACAGCCCGAACCGCCCGAACCGCCCGAACCGCTGGTTAAATCCGGTCGGCGGTCCAGGCCTCCAACAGGGTGCGGGCAATCGCCCCGCGCCGCGCCGCCTTCAGCCGGCCCGACAGACCGGCAAAGCTTTCCATCACCTCCTGACGGCTGACCCAGATCGCATCCTCGATCTCCTCGGGGTCGAGCGTCAGGGCATCGGTTTCGGCCTCGGCCGCGCAGCCGACCATCAGCGAGGCGGGAAACGGCCAGGGCTGGCTGGCCAGGATCCGCACTGCGCCCAGCCGAACGCCGGCTTCCTCAAACACCTCGCGCCGGGCCGCGGCCTCCAGCGATTCGCCGGGTTCGACAAAGCCTGCCAGCAGCGAATACATCCCCTCGGGCCAGCCGGGCGAGCGGCCCAAAAGCACCCGGTCGCCATGCGTGGCGAGCACGATCACCACCGGATCGGTGCGCGGAAAATGGTTGGTGCCGCAGGCCGGGCATTCGCGCCGCCAACCACCATTGGCCGAGACGCTGGCCGCACCGCAATTGGCACAGAACCGGTGGCTGACATGCCACATCAAAATCGCCCGTGCGGTGGCCGCATCGCCGGCATCATCGGCGGTCAGATCGGCCATCACCGAGCGCAGCTCGACGAAAAGATCGCTCTCCGGCAGGCTCGGGTGATGGTTGCGGCTGCGATCGAGGAAGCGGCGCTGCTCCTGCGCATCGGCATCCGGGTCCTCCCAGGCCGACACGTCATGGGCAAAGCGCGGCGCGCCGCCCTCCAACCCCAGAAAAACCGGCGCATCGGCTGCAAGCGTCAGCAGCGGCGCATCCATCGGCTGCCAGGCCAGGCCCGGCGGTGCGGTCTCCGACATTCGCAGAAGCGGCTTGCCCCGCCAGAGCGGCAGGCTGCGCGCATCGGGCCGTTGGGCCAGCTCTTCGGCCTGCCCGCGCAGTTGGGCGGCGCGGTCGATCCGTTCCCCCGCAAAGACGATCTCACGTTCCAGATCCATCCCGCACCCCCTTCATGCGCGGCGCAGACTGCCCGAGCGAGAGATCAAGAGCAATGCCGGCCCATCCGCACCCAGGGCCCGGCCAATCGCCCCCGGTTGCAGCCGACGCGCCCGGGCTCTATATCTCTGCGCGAGGGGTTGGTGCGGGCGAGCGCCTCGCCAACCCGGTCAGGTCCGGAAGGAAGCAGCCGTAACGAGCCCCGTTC